>JBFMDG010000114.1:0-13506 GCA_040754135.1 Verrucomicrobiota bacterium | reverse complement strand
GTTTGTAAACCAATTGGGTGAGCGATCCGGTTTTTGTGATCGCAGGCGTCACCGGAACAGAATCCAATTCGACCTGAAAACTCGTGGGATCGACAATCGCAAGCATGGTGTCGCGAATCTCAAACCGGAATCCGTCGTACGTTCCAATCACCGGCGGACCAATGTCATCTGGCGGAATCGTGAAGATTTTCATCTGATCCACATGCACGGCCTGCCAGGCATCAGATCGAGTGCTGCCAGCAAGCACAATGCGAATGGTGCTCGGAAAGAAAACGGTTTGAATGCCGCCTGGCGGAGTGAGCTCTTGACCTTTCCAGAAAAGGAATAGCTGGCCGAAATCGCCCAAAGCCACTTTCAAATTCGCCCAGCGCAGGTTTTTCGCCCACAAATCATAATTGGGATCGTCGAATTCGGGCTGCGGCGTCTGCCGGTCGCGCTCATCCACCTCGCCATCGCCATTCAAATCGTCGCTGCTGTTGAACGTTCCCGTTTCGAGCGAAGCCGCATAATTCGGGTCATCGCTCGCGAGATCTCGATAAGGCCTCTCGTTGTAAGTGTAGAGATTCCCCTGCTCTCCCGGCTTCGGCTGGCCGGGCAAATAAACATTGCGCGGCAACAGCGGCACCGGAAATTGCGCCAGAAGCTCACCGTCAACACGCACACTGATTCCTACGATGTCCAGCGCGCCCTTAATCGTGCCGCTCTCTTGCGTGTCGAACCCAATGCTCAGTCCAGTCATCGAACCTTCTTCAGCCAAGGATGACGGAGCGGGCCGTTGATCGGTTCCGCTAAAGACGTGCTCACCTTCCAACAAGGGATCTCCAAAACGCACCAGGTTAATGGAGAAGCCTTCCGCACGCGCTCCGGTACCGCCCCCGATGCGAAGTGACATTTCCAGTGTAAAAAAACCGACGATCACTCCTCGGTCGAAATCCGCGAGAATCACGGTGTTGGTCTGGTCGGGGGCCGCGCGAAGCAACGCCAGATAACCATCGCCTTTTTGGCCAGACACTCCGCCATCGGGAATCCATCGTGCCTGGCTCCCCGGCAATTGGACATAAGAGCGGCTCTGAAGCGGATCTTGATCGAAATCGAAAGTGGCCAAACCGGCCTGGCACCTGAAATTCGAGTGGAGAAGCGCTATCAGGAACAGCACTGCCAATTGCTGAATCGAGGCCCTCGACATGCAGTCATCATGCACAAAACGAGTCCGAGAAAAAGCGCTTTCGACAAAGCCGCTCCCCGTTCGAAAGCCTCAACGGAAATTCTCAGTCACCCTTCGAAATCCTACGGCAGCTGGCTTCATCCCTCGCTCGAATCCGGCCACGCCGCGATGCTCAAAGCGATCGAGCCCAAATCGGGGTGATCAAAGGTTGCCTGGCCCGTTGCGGCATCAAAGTTCCCTCGGCCAGTATGCACGCTCACAACGTCCCCGGGTTCGAGCGTCAATTGCGCGGAAATCTCTTCCAGCGCCTGGCCCAGACGCGTTTCGAAATCGGCGGGTGAATGCTTGAATTCGTCGGGTGTGACCAGGCGCGGACCCATCGCGCAAAACGTGTCCGCGTTCTTCGCCAGCAACCACTCCGCAGCACCGCCACTCGACGCATCCTTTGAAATATCGATGAACCAGGAATAACCGGCGACACAACGCAGCGCATCGTTCGCCGACACATTTTGCAGCGTGCGCCCAATCACGGCCGCGACGCCGGGCTGAAGCCTCAGCGTTTTGAAAGCGCCACGGCAAATGACCTGCGCATTGTGACCGACAAGCGTCGAGGCGAATTTCGAAAAATATTTCGGCTCATGGACAGACGCGCGGGAAGATTCCTCACCGGGGAGAGTCGGAGTTGGACTCGGAGTTGGAGCACTCTGGCAAATAATTTTTCCAGGCCGCAAAACGGGTGGCAACCATTGCACTTCGTCGAAAAGAAATTGGATGCGTTCACCCACAGGAAGCGCGGGGCGTTTGGAAAAGAATTGCGCGACCTGCTGCGCCGCGGCCCATGCCGGATCGCCCATGCCGAGAAACGCCAGCATCTCGCCCGGAAGGTCGCGTGGCCCTCCGGCCGTTTTTCCCCGCGTGGCCACCAACGCCGCGTAGCCTGCGCTCAAATCGATCAGTTGGCTGCGAACTTCCAACCCCAAACGCACGCGATTCTCCGCTTGAAAAGTGTAAAGCTTCATACGCAGCAGACCGTGGGATAGAACGCGGTTTGTTGAAGGAACGTCAACGCATTTGCGCATCGATCACTCGTATCGCAGCGCCACCATCGGATCGATGTGAGTGGCTCGCTTGGCCGGCAAGTAGCAGGCGAGCAAAGCGACCGCCGCCAAACCCAAGGCCACCAGCGCATAAGTCAATGGGTCGCTCGCCCGCACGCCGACCAGAACGCTGACGAGCAGTTGCGCGACGGCAAAGGCGCCGACCGCGCCGGCGGCGAGTCCGAAGCTGGTCAATTTCAAACCTTCTTTCAAAAAGTGCGCAAGCACATCACCGGCTTGGGCGCCCAGGGCCATGCGAATGCCGATTTCGCGGGTGCGTTGATTGACCGTGTAAGCCATGACGCCATAAATCCCGAGCGCCGCCAGCAACGCCGCCGTGAAACCAAGCCCGCCCAAAAGAAATGCCGCCAGGCGTGGAACAGCAAACGCCGCCGCCGTGTAGTTCTCCATGGTCAGCGCCGCCACTGGTTTCAGGTGCGGGTCAATGCGCATGGCCGTGCGTTCCAGCGGCGCGCCAATTCCAATCGGATCGCCTTTGGTGCGAACGATGGCGACCAGGCTGCGGTCGCCCACCTGCGGTTCCGCCACGTAGATGTAAGCTTGCTGCGGTTCATTCAATGAACGGTATTTCCCGTTTTTGGCGACACCGACGATCAACCATTCCGATTCCCAAAAGCGGATTTTCAGTCCGAGCGGATTGCGCCCCGCAAAATATTTAGTCGCCAATAATTCATTGATGACCGCCACGCGCTGACTGTTCCAAACATCGGTTTCCTGGAATTCGCGTCCGGCCAAAATGGGAACGCGCAGGGTTTTGAAATAACCCGGAGAGACCGTGCTGGTGCCCGCAGTCATGGATTCTCCAGGCGCCGGTTGATAGCCATCCACGTTGAATCGAGCTGACGAACCGCCTTCAAAGCCGAGCGGCAGCCAATCGGCCAGCGCCACGCTCTCGACGCCCGGCAATGCCGCCAGTTCGCGGCGCAATCGCGCATAGACCTCGCGCGTGCGATCATCGTCGTATCCCACCGGCGGCAATCGAAAACCCGCGCCCCAGATGTGCGTCGGATCCAAGCCCAAATCAATTTTGCGCGCCTGATGAAGGCTGCGCGCGCACAGAACCATTCCAACCAAAAGCACCAGCGCCAGGCCGATTTCGGAAACGACAAACGCGCGCCGCAACCATTGCGTCCCCTGCCCCGTCACCGCGCCGGACCGGCCGCCGCTCTGTTTTAACGACGCATTCAAATTCGTACGGGCGGCATACCATGCCGGGGCCAGCCCGAAGAGAATGCCGGTCAAAACCGTCAGCAGCAGCGTGAACCCGAGCACCGTCGCGTTGAGCTTCACATCATAACCAATGGGCAACGGCGTCGATGGCATCAGCCGAAAAATGATTTCGACACCCCACGCCGCCAGCAGGCAGCCCAACAACCCGCCGAGCGCGGCCAGAAAAACGCTTTCCGTGAGCAATTGCCGCAGCAACCGTCCCCGCGGCGCGCCCATCGCCAGCCGCACCGCCATTTCCTGTTCGCGCGTCGTGGCCCGGGCGAGAAGGAGGTTGGCCACATTCGCCGTCACCAGCAACAACAACAGCGCCGTGACAAACATGAGCGATCGCAACAGCGGCAAAAAAATCGCCTGCCCGCCAAAGGGCGATTTCCATACCGGCAACACCGTCGCGCGCAAATCGCGATTGGTATCCGGATACTCCGACTCGAGCCGCTTCATCACGGTGATGGCTGCCGCCTGCGCCTGCTCGATGTTCACGCCTGTCTGCAGCCGGGCATAAGTGTGGAGAAAACGAACGTTGCGTTTGGCCAGCACGCGCGACACATCCCCATACTCCGGCGCCATCGTAATCGGAATCCAAGCGTCAAATCGCAATCCCCCCATCGTGCCGTAGAATTTTGCCGGAGCAACACCGATGATCGTGAATGGCCGATTGGCAATATCGACGGTGCTCCCGATCACTTTGGGATCGCCTCCGAAACGCCGCTGCCAAAGCGCGTAGCTAAGGACCGCGACCGCATCTCCGCCCGGATGCTGGTCTTCTTCGGGAAGAAAAAAACGTCCGAGCAACGGCTGAACGCCGAGCGCTTCGAAGAAATTGGCCGTTGTGGATTGCGCCCAGATCCATTCCACTTCCTGGCCGGTGCGCAGACTCGTGGCATCGAAACAGGAACCGAACACGTGCGAAAACACGTTCGTTTCTCCGGCCAGATCCCGGTTGTCGGGAAAAGACATCGTGTCGGTGATTCGCCCGCTGATATGTTGCGGGCAGATGACGACGAGGCGATGGGCTTGGCTTGCTCCGGGCACAGAATCGAGCAGCACCGCGCGAATCCAGCTGAAAACAATGGCGTTCGATCCGATGCCCAGCGCGAGGGTGAAAATCGCAATGCAGGTGAAGCCGGGATTTTTCAGCAATTGTCGAAAAGCAAATCGGAGATCGTTCATGACGCGGGAGTGGATCGGGTTTTTCGGAGGACATCGGCAATTTGCTCGCCCATCGGGCGCTCTTCGTCGCTTTTCACCACCATCGGGAGGTTGTATTTCGCGGCCGCATATTGACAGGCGGCGCGCAAGAATCTTTTGAACTCGGAATCGATTTCACCCGCGGTATGCAGACGGAAGCGATGCGCGAAACTGCGCGAAGAATGAGCCACCACTTTCAGGAAACGCGGCGAATCGATGCGTTCGCCCAACAGCACTGAACCTTCCACCCAACGCGACTTCAATTGCACCGCCACCACCGTGCTCTGCAGCTTGAAACAAATCATCGTCTTCGTCGGCGAGACCGTGATCGGCGCGATTTCTTTCAGCGTGTCGCGCAACCGGCGGTAAACCGCCATCACCGAGGGCCGTTTGCCTTCGAGATAATCGCCTTCAGTAAATCGGCCGCACGAATGCCATTGACCGGCATTGGCGAATTCACGGCCGCACTTGGGACAACGCCAGAGTTTGTGGGGAGCGGGCATGGGGGTGGTTACATGGTTAAATGAGTTACATGGTTAAATGAGTTACATGGTTAAATGAGTTACATGGTTAAATGAGTTACATGGTTACATGGTTACATGGTTACATGGTTACATGGTTACATGGTTACATGGTGCATTTGCTTTTCCGTAGCAGCCTGACGTGAGTCGGCTCAAATTTTTTCTGCGGGCATGCCGTTCCATTGCCCAGGCGCATTCCTGCGCGAATCATCGCGTTGCACTTCATCCGATTCCGCCAGGCGCGTCACCGATTCCCAAGAGCCCGCCGAAAACCCACTCTTCAACCCGTTAACTCTTTAACCCTTCAACTCAGCATCCCACTCACATTCGATGCTACGCAGACCCACTTCTCCGTAGCAGCCTGACGTGAGTCGGCTCTAACTTTTTTCTGCGCGCATGCCGTTCCATTGCCCATGCGCATTCCTGCGCGAATCATCGCGTTGCACTAAATGCGATCCGCCAAGCGCGTCACCGATTGCCAAAAGGCGCTTCGACCAGAAACAAATGATCGAACTCACATTCGATGCTACGCAGACCCACTTCTCCGTAGCAGCCTGACGTCAGTCGGCTCAAATTTTTCTGCGCGCATGCCGTTCCACTGCCCATGCGCATTCCTGCGCGGATCATGGCGTTGCACTAAATGCGATCCGCCAAGCGCGTCACCGATTGCTAAAAGACGTCTCGACCAGAAATAAATGATCGAACTCACATTCGATGCTACGCAGACCCACTTCTCCGTAGCAGCCTGACGTGAGTCGGCTCAAATTTTTTCTGCGTGCAAGTCGTTCCATTGCTCATCCCACACGGATTACTCGTATCGGAGGGCTTCCATCGGGTGGACTTTCATCGCGCGCCGGGCCGGGATCCAGGAAGCGAGCAAGGCCACCACGATCAGCAGGAGCGTCACTCCCGCAAAGGTGAGCGGATCGGTCGGCGTGATTTCATAAAGGAGCGCGCGCATCACGCGGGTCAAGGTGATCGCTCCGATCAATCCGAGGCCAATACCCAACAACGCCAGACGCACGCCTTGCCCAAGCACCAGCGCCAGAATGTTTCGCCGGCCTGCGCCCAACGCCATGCGGATGCCGAGCTCGTGCGTGCGCTGCGTCACCGCATAGGCAAGAACGCCGTACAACCCAACCGCCGCAAGCACGAGCGCGATCAACCCGAAACAACTCAGAAGCGTCGATTGCAACCGCGGTTGCGCCACACTTTCCGCCAGGACATGGTCCATGGTGCGGATGACCGGCGGCGGAAGATTCGGGAGAATAGCTTTAGTCTCGCGCAAGATGGCCGCAGCCATGCCCGCCGGATCACCCGACGTTCGCACCAAAATCGTCGGGCCTTGCATCGGCCATTGCCAGTGCGGCCGGTAAACTTCCGGCACCGCTTGTGGCGTCGGATGGAGCGATTTCAGATCGCTGACGACGCCGACGATTTCGGCCCAGACTGGAATGCCATGGACATCGCGGGCATCGAGCGGTTTGGGTGGATGATCGAAAGAGAGGCGTTTGCCGATGGGGTTTTGATTCGGGAAATAGCGCCGCGCAAAACTTTCGTTGACCAGCGCCACGCCCGGCGTTCCCAACTGATCGCTCTCGAGAATGTCGCGGCCATGCAACACGCGCGCGCCGATGGCTTCGAGCCATCCCGGAGAAATGCCTTTGAAATCCGCCGTGGGCATCTCGTCTTGTTGCGCCACCGGCCGGCCGAAAATAGTGAAGGGTTGATTCGGCGGTTTATTTTCGCGCCGCAAAAACACGCTGCTGGCGCCAACGGCTTGAACGCGGGGATAAGCGCGAAGCCGATCCATCAATTCCTGCAAGCGAACCTGCGGACGAGTCGCGGTGGGCCGCACCCAGGTGGTGAATCCGGACACGGAAAAATCCAGGTGCGCCGTGAGCAAATGTTCCGCGTTGAACCCGCGATCGGCCTCGAGCATGTGACGGAAACTTTGCAGCATGAGACCGGCGCTGATGAGCAGCACGAGGGACAGCGCCACCTCTGCGACAACGAGGGCGTTTCGGGTGCGGCTGGTGGCGGCGCTGCTGGTTGCGCCGCGCGCGGATTCCTTCAGCGCCTCGTTTAAGTCGCTGCGGGAACATTGCCAGGCAGGCGCGATGCCAAAAAGGATTCCGGTGAGCACGGACAGCCCGAGCGTGAACCAGAGTGCTGTGCCATTGAGTTCGACTTCGGCAAGCCGCGGAAGGCTGGCGGGGCTGAGGGCGATGAAAAGATCGAGCGCGTAAAAAGCGAGCGCGACACCCGCCGCACCGCCGAGCGACGCGAGCAGAATACTTTCCACGGTGAGCTGGCGCACGAGACGCCAGCGGCTGGCGCCGAGGACAAAGCGCAGTGCGATTTCTTTTTGACGCGCCGCGGCGCGCGCGAGCATGAGGTTGGCGACGTTGGCGCACGCGATGAGAAGCACTCCGGCGACAACGCCCCACAAAATGAAAAGGGCGGTCCGCATGTTCCGTCCCACGGCCTGATCGAGCAACGGCACGATGACCACTTCATTTCCCATCGCCACGTTTGGGTAGGCCTGCTTCAGGCGCGCTTGAATGGTGTTCATTTGCGCTTGCGCCTGGGCGATTGTGACGCCGGGTTTGAGCCGCGCGAGGACATGGTGCCAATGGGCCGACCGCCGTTCGTCCAGCGACACGCCCATCCAACCGAGGGGCAGCCAGACTTGCGCTGGGCTCGGTTGCCCGAACCCGGGCGGCATCACGCCGACGATGGTGTAATCGCGCCGCCCGAAAGTGTCCACCGCCAGTGTTTTGCCGATGATGTTGAAATCGCCGGCGAAATGGCGTTGCCACAATTCGTAGCTGAGCACGGCGGTTTGATGGCCTTGCTTGCGATCTTCCTCGGGCCCGAAGGCGCGCCCAAGCAACGGCTGTTGGCCGAGCGTTTGGAAGAGACTCGAAGAAACATAGCTGCCGGGAACCTTCACCGTCGTGTCGCCGAGCAGGAGGTTGAATTCGCTGCTGCCGACCCAGCCGGGACTGACTGCGAGATCGGCAAACACAGAATTTTGCGCGCGCCAATCGAGATAATTCGGGCCGCTGACACGGTCCTGTTCGAGGCCGCGTTGCAGATCGCGCTCCCAAAGTGTGACCAACCGGTCCGGCTCGGGATAGGGCAGCGGCTTGAGCAAGATCGCGTGCAGAATGCTGAACATCGCGGTGTTCGACCCAATACCCAGCGCCAACGTCAACACCGCCACAGCCGTGAAGCCGGGATGCTTGAACCACTGACGCATGGCGAATTTGAGGTCGTTCATCAGGTGCGCTAGAAACGGCGCGTCGTCTTGCAACGATCATGCCAGCGGAAAATCACGGGATCGAACCCCATTTCCAAACCTTAAACCGAGCGCCGTAACTCGCGCGTGGGAATGAGTCGTCCCAACGGTGGGACGCGCCAGATACCGCATCGCAGCAGCCGCCGCATCGCTGGATCGCAGGATCGCGGCGATGTCCACGCTTCGGCTCATCGCTGCACCAGCACGACGCGAAAGCCGATGCAGGCGAATCTCGGGCGCACGCGCGCCGCGAGCTTTCGAAGTGGATTCCACGCCTGGCGCAAGGGGGATTTCATGCAGATTTCATGCAGATGAAATCGTTCCGACAAGGATGTGAGCGCAAGGGATAAAGCCGGCGCGTTGCAAGGTGCGGCGCGACGCGATGTTGTTTCGCTTGCAGCGCGCACCGGGAATCGCGCCGAGTTCGTAACAGACGCGTTTGAGTTCCTGAACGAGGTAAGCGCCATAACCTTGCTGGCGAAATCCTTCGCTGATCTCCATGTAAATGTCGCCGTAAGGTCGGTTGTAATGAAACAGGATCCCGCCTTTTCCCGCGGTGACGCCCTCTTTTTCGAGCACCCATTCACCGCCGCCCTGTCGATGTTCGATGGCGTGTTGAATTTCTTCGACCGGCGTCACGCAACGCATTGTGGCGCCATTCGAAAGAAGATGCGTGGCGGCGTGATCGCGGAAAACAATTCGCTCACTGACGATCTCCTGTCCAAACGCGTGGACCATGGCCAGCAAGAGAACATCGCTGGACTGAATTTCAAAATGGCGCGCGCCGCTGATTGCGATCAGCGTTTCGAAAAGATCGAAAACGCGCGTTCGGTATGGAGGCAACAGGTAGAACTCGAACAGCACTGGTTTTTCGATCCATGGCCCGCCGATGGCAATGGAACCGAACCCGGCGGCGATGCCATCGAGTGTGAGCAGGTAGGAATTGGTCCAACCTTCGCGCCGGTGGATCGAGTCGTGCACGATTTGGCAGTTCATCTCCGCGCGATAACGCGTCCGCAACTCGAGCAGTTCCCGAGCGTCACAGGGCTGAGCGTGAGATCTCGGTCTGGTATTCATGCCAGGTCCGCAAGGCAACGGAACGTCAACCCCCAAAAATCGGCCCAGCGTTCTACCGGGAACAAAGAGCGAATTGGAATCGCTCCCCTGCCCCGAGTCGTCGTCCGTCGTCCGTCGTCAGGCCGTCAGCTTAGGATCTGGCCGTTCCCGAGTCGATCTGTCTTTGCGTTGCCAAGGCGCCTCGAGTTTGTCGAGCAATTCGTCCCAAAGCGGACCAGCTATGAATTCGACGAGGTCACGGTTTTTTGAGAACACGGAAGTACTGGCGGGGCGCGTTGAAAACCTCCGTACCGATCCATGTCAGTTCACCATTCTTCATCGTGGCAGTTCCAGGCGTGGAAACCCAATGAACCAAATCGGCGCTCGATTGAATTTCAAATTGCTGTTCCTGTCCCGGCTCGATGGCTGTTCCGTCGTCGAAACCGAACGTGAACCGCACCGCGCCATGGATCGATCGCTGCAAATCGCAGAGCCGAACCACTTGGGATGAACCTGCCGGATGCAAAACGAGCGGCGCAGTTTCCACGGTGCGCAACGGCTCGCGCAAACGTGTCCGGGCAGTCAATGTTTTGCTTCCGGTTTCACCCGAGGGCACCTGCAGCACGGCCTGGAACCGCGCCGGGCTCGAAGGAAAATTCCCGGTCCAATTCCAAACCAACGGGCCAGCCTGACCGAAGGAAGGCCGCTCCTGCGCGCGACTCGTATCGGCGAGGTGTGTCCAGCCCGATGGCAAATCGAGTTCCCATGCGTAACCCGTCAACAGCGTCTCGAACGCGACTTCGAACGTGACGATGAGCAATTCGCCCGCGACATAACTTGAACGCTCGACAAAGAGCTGCGCCACGTCCTGAAGCGGATTCACACGCAGCGTCACCGGCTCGGATCGCTGTGTGGCGCCGTGATTGTCAATGGCGATCGCGGTAAACGTGTGCTCGCCCACAGGCAACTCAGACGCCGGAAGTGTAAACGGCGCCGCGGAAGCCTCGCCCAGTTTTGTGGCGCCATTAAAAAATTCCACTTTCACCACCGTGCCGTCGTTGTCGCTGACCTCGGCGCGCAAGGTCGCCGTCTGCGTCAGTGTTATGGCCGATGGGGTAATGGTCAAAGCGATCGCGGGCGGAGCATTGACGGTGACGGTGACGGCGTTCGATAATTTCGCCGCTTGATCCTCATCGGTGCTTTTGGCTGTGAACAGGTGCTGGCCCACGGAGAGATTGTTCAATTCCAAGGCGAAGGGCGCGGCAAGATCTTCGCCTAACTTCACAGCGCCATTGAAAAACTCGACTTTAAGAACGCGGCCATCGCTGTCGCTCGCGAGCGCTTCGAGACGGAGCGCCTCGCCCGGATTCAATAAAGTGCGCGAAGCCACGAGGGTCGTTTCGGGCGGCGCGTTGACGCGCACGCGAACGGTGGCCGTGCGCGCTGCGCCGCGTGCGTCCACGGCAGTCGCGCTCAATGTGTGCGTGCCCACGGGCAGCGGATCGACGGACAGTGTGTAAGGTTCCAAAGCATCTGCGCCGAGATTCTCCAGGCCGTTGAAGAAGGTCACCTGCGCCACACCATCGTTGTCCGAAGCCGTGGCCATAAGAACAAAACCTTCCCCGATCTGCCCGACCGCTGGCGAGACATCCAATGTGAGCGCAGGGGCTTCGTTGAAGAGCCCGTTGAAGTTGATAGACCCCGTTTGGATATCGAGGCTGCCGGAGTTGTTAAATGCGACGCCAGAGAAGCTGGTGCTGCCCGTGGCGACAGTCTTGCGGAAAATTCCTGAGTTATTGAACATGCTCAGGGCTCCGCCGAAATCGTTGTGAATCCCGTTGTCCACCTGCACGTGCCACAGGCCGCTGTTGTTGATCACCGCACCCGATCCCGTGCGAATCGTTCCTTGTGTCCAGTTCACCGTTCCTGCGTTGTCCAATTGCCAGTCGAGCAGATCTTTGAACCCCGCTTCCGAAATGGTAGAAATGGCGGTGGCTGCCAATCGCAATTGGCCGCGGCCACCGTTGTTGCCTCCCAATTGCCCGCCCATCCAGACAAACGCATTGGCAACTGTAGCCACGCCCGGACCGGTCAGCACGCCTCCACGCACCGTCAACGTCTCAACCATCAACGCGCCTTCCAATCGCAGTTCGCCCGCGCTCACTCCCGCCGCTACGCCGTTGATCTGCGCTCCTGCGGCCAGCGTGATGACCGCGCCATCGATCGAGAGTTTGCCGTTGTTCTCGATGTTCAACATTCCTTCCACGCTTCCCGTGCCGCCTTGCAACGACAACACGCCACCGCTGATTCGCCCGCTGCCGATGTGATTGAAACCGCCGTTGACATTGAGCGTGCCCTCGATGATTTCGATGCCACCACTGTTGCTCAGAACGATGCCACTCATCGTACTGGCCCCCGCGTTGGCCGATTTGCGAAGCGTTCCCGAATTGTTGAACCCGCTCAGGGCTCCGCCGAAATCGTTGTGAATCCCGTTGTCCACCTGCACGTGCCACAGGCCGCTGTTGTTGATCACCGCACCCGATCCCGTGCGAATCGTTCCTTGTGTCCAGTTCACTGTTCCTGCGTTCTCCAATTGCCAGTCGAGCAAATCTTTGAACCCCGCTTCCGAAATGGTAGAAATGGCGGTGGCTGCCAATCGCAGTTGACCGCGCCCACCGTTGTTGCCTCCCAGTTGCCCGCCCATCCAGACAAACGCATTGGCAACCGTGGCCACGCCCGGACCGGTCAGCACGCCTCCACGGACCGTCAACGTCTCGACCATCATCGCGCCTTCCAATCGCAGTTCGCCCGCGCTCACTGCCGCCGCCACGCCGTTGATCTGCGCCCCTGCGGCCAACGTGATGACAGCGCCATCGATTGAGAATTTGCCGTTGTTCTCGATGTTCAACATTCCTTCCACGCGTCCCGTGCCGCCTTGCAACGACAACACGCCACCGCTGATTCGCCCGTTGCCGGTGTGATTGAATCCGCCGTTGATATTGAGCGTGCCCTCGATGATTTCGATGCTGCCACTGTTGCTCAGAACGATGCCACTCATTGTGCTGGCCCCCGCGGTGGCCGATTTGCGAAGCGTTCCCGAATTGTTGAACCCGCTCAGGGCTCCACCGAAATCGTTGTGAATCCCGTTGTCCACCTGCACGTGCCACAGGCCGCTGTTGTTGATCACCGCACCCGATCCCGTGCGAATCGTTCCTTGTGTCCAGTTCACCGTTCCTGCGTTGTCCAATTGCCAGTTGAGCAGATCTTTGAACCCCGCTTCCGAGATTGTAGAAATAGCTGTAGCTGCCAATCGCAGTTGGCCGCGGCCACCGTTGTTGCCGCCCAGTTGCCCGCCCATCCAGGCAAACGCATTGGCAACCGTGGCCACGCCCGGACCGGTCAGCACGCCTCCACGGACCGTCAACGTCTCGACCATCAACGCGCCTTCCAATCGCAGTTCGCCCGCGCTCACTCCCGCCGCCAGGCCGTTGATTTGCGCTCCTGCGGCCAGCGTGATGACCGCGCCATCGATCGAGAGTTTGCCGTTGTTCTCGATGTTCAACATTCCTTCCACGCGTCCCGTGCCGCCTTGCAACGACAACACGCCACCGCTAATTCGCCCGTTGCCGGTGTGATTGAAACCACCGTTAACATTGAGCGTGCCCTCGATGATTTCGATGCTGCCACTGTTGCTCAGAACGATGCCACTCATCGTACTGGCCCCCGCGGTGGACGATTTGCGAAGCGTTCCCGAATTGTTGAACCCGCTCAGGGCTCCGCCGAAATCGTTGTGAATTCCGTTGTCCACCTGCACGTGCCACAGGCCGCTGTTGTTGATCACCGCACCCGATCCCGTGCGAATCGTTCCTTGTGTCCAGTTCACCGTTCCTGCGTTGTCCAATTGCCAGTCGAGCAGATCTTTGA
>JBFMDG010000113.1:0-13615 GCA_040754135.1 Verrucomicrobiota bacterium | reverse complement strand
CGCCTGATTGAATTCCGCAGCAGAGATGATTCTTTCCCTGCGGATTACTGGTAATCCAGGTCAGGCAGCTTTTCGCCCATGAATTACGAAACGTTGGAATTGTGGATGCGGTCAACCTACGGCTCGACCGCTCAGAAATATCGGGACGCGGACGAGCTCGATGTGCGAGGCAGGGATCATTGTCAGATTTGTTCCGTCCTGCAAACGCTCTCCGCTTCCTTTGCAGGGCAAATCACCGTGCTCGATCTCGGTTGTGGTACCGGTCGATTTTTTCATTGTTTTCGCAACGTGCGCAAGTTGGTGGGCGTGGATGTGTCGCAGGAAATGTTGGCGGCGGCGCGGCATCCGGTTCAAGGAGAAGAGATCGAGGCGGAGCAAATCGAGCTGGTGTGCGGCAATTTCTACAAGCTGAACTTCGCCCCCGATTCTTTCGATCTCATTTATTCTGTCGGTGTTTTCGGGAATGGATGCGCGATCACCCGGGAACTGCTGACCAAGCTGCACCATTGGCTGAAGCCATCGGGCCGGCTTTTCTTCGATGCGCTCGATATCACGGGATTGAAGGTGCTGGTGAGAGCGCGGAAACTTGCCGGGGCCATGGCTTACTCGCTGTTGCCGGCCCGCCTGCAGGAGTGGTGGGTGAATCGCTCGGGCTGGTTGCCGCTGTATCCGGTCTCGAAACGCAAATTGCTGCAATCCCTCGAAAGCAGCGGATTTGTAAATGTGGAAGTGCACTCGCGCTTTTGCCAGTTGCCCATGGAATGGGGAAGAAAATTACAGTGCATCGCTTCCAAGCCGGTCCAAATAGCCAACGCCGAGAGCTCGCATGGCGTCACGCCTTTTGGCCGTTGAGCACCCCAATGCGCAGGAAATCGGTTTCCTGTGCGGCGATCATCGGGCAACTGGGCGTGCGACTGCGACTTCGGCTACGGCTTGGGAACCGGCGCAACCTTAGGTGCGGCCTCGTTCAGTTTGCGACGCGCCAGGGCGGACCTCAAATAATTGTCGGGCGGCGCTTGAACTTTTGCCGTCAGCCATAAATCGGCAAGAAACTGTCCCGCTTCCACAATGCGATCGGACAAAAACGCGATCCCTTCCCTGCCCTTCTCACCTTCGCCTGTCAGGCCGCCTCGTTTTTCCAATTCATAGAGCGGGTCCACCAGCTGATGCTGTTTCAGGATAAACTGCATGGCATCGCCAAAGACATTCGTGCCGAGGACGCGTGCAGGACGCATTCTCGATCCGAGATCGGCGGCGCGAACGCCACCGACTTTTTGAAGGTATCCACCGTCAATCCAGGAATGAAATCGATTCGTGGTGGTGTAACCGCGCGGATTTTCCCCCACCCAACCGTTGTAATGCCTGGTCGTATGCAAGGGTTGCGCTGCGTCCCCGGCAAAATGGCCCATCACTCCCATGAGATAAATCACATTCGCCTGCGCATTGGCGATTTCCTCGGTGGTCCCGCCTTGCTCAAACTCCTTCAAATAAGAAAACGCCGATTTCAATCGCGCAAACGATTCCGCGATGGTCCAAGGCAGAAATCCCGGCAAGGCTTTGGTGTGATCGCTATCCTTGAGGGGATCGATGGCGGGGAAGCGTTGCGGAAAGCGATGGCGAACCACCGCCATGTGCGCGAGAAAATCGTAACGAAAATGCGTCAGTTGCGCCGGGGTGAGATCGTACCATTCCAGATCTTCGAGATCGAAGAAATGATCCGGTCCATTGCAATGGCGCAAAGCCAACTCGGGCGTGTTGCGCCAGCGATCTGGTTCTCCTGACAAAAAAGCGATGCGTTCCCGCGCTGCGGCATCGCGGACGAACGCCGGAAAATCCGCGGGCAAGCTCGAAAGCGCGAGCTGATTGACCACACGATGCCCTTCATAATCGAAGGCGGAAATCGAAATGGCGGCGGAAAAAGCCGCACCCAGAAGAACGAGAAGCGAAGTAAAACGGCGGTTCATAAAGTTTTGGGCGTTGCGCGCACCGAGCGAAAATGCAAAATGCGCAGCGAAACGCAACAACTGAATTGGGTCCCGTCAAAAAATTCAAACCGCGACAAAACCAAACTTTCCTCTCCTGCATGAATTTTCCCGCTTCGATTCCGCGCATTGCTCGCAAACGCTGCGCGAGCACGCGGCGCAATTTCCTGTGCTGCCTCGTGGCCATCGGCTTTTGGTTTTCGAGCGAGGCGGAAGTGCTTTCGGAAGCGCCCTTTCTCCCTGGCGTGGTTGTGCAGTTTGCCGATGCCAGAACGGGTGCGGCACATTTGCACCAAACGGATCCATTCATTCGCGCCTTGAGCCGCTTCGATCGCGAGTCGCGCATGCAGACCAATTCGAGTCCCTCTACAGAGGAGTTCAGGCAATTCGCTTCGCAACAGGCCATGGAATGGGAGGCGCAGGAAATCAAACGGTTCAAAACAGCTCTGTCGGCGGTACGGGAGCGCATGGCCGCGTTTTCCCTGCCATTGCCGAAAACGATTCTCCTGATCAAGACCACGGGCCAAGAGGAAGGCGACGCCGCTTATTGCCGGCGCAACGCAATCGTCATCGCGCGCAAGATCGCGCAAAACAAGGAAGGAACCCTGGAACGCCTGCTCACCCACGAGCTGTTTCACATTTTAAGCAGTCACAATGCAAAATTGCGCGACGCGCTCTACGCGCAGCTCGGTTTCGAACGCATGGACCATTTCGATTTTCCAGAAACACTGAAGGATCGAAAGATTACAAATCCCGACGCGCCGGAGCTGAGCCATTTTCTGCGCCTGGAACATGAAAAACAAACGCTAGCGGTCGTGCCGATACTTTATGCGAACACAGACCGGTTCGATCCGGCCGCGGGAAAAACGTTTTTCCATTACCTGACATTTCGACTGTTAGTCGTCGAACGCGATGGAGAGCGTTGGCGCGCCCGTATGCGTGACAATGGCCTGTGGCTGCTCGATCCCGCCAACGTTCCGGCTTTTCACCGTCATGTCGGACGCAACACCAAGTACATTCTGCATCCCGAGGAAGTGCTGGCCGATAATTTCGTATTTTTGATGTTCGGGAAAAGCGATCTGCCGAATCCCGAAATTCCTCAGCGCATGCGCGAGTTGCTGAGGAAGGCTCAATGAAACTCGACGAGCAAAGGCTTTCTGGCACGAACTGACATTTATTGTGACGATGCAACCGCTTCCCCATACGCGATCCTGTTTTGTTTGTGGCGACTCGAATCCGATGGGATTCAAGATGCGCCTCGCGACCGATGGGCGCGTGGTTTCGGCGCGCTTCCAGTTTCTGCCTGAGCACGCCGGTTTCAAGGGCGTGGTGCATGGTGGGGTGATTTCGACTGTTCTGGACGAAGTGATGGCTTGGGCCTGCGCGGTGCAGGCACGGCAATTTGCTTATTGCGCGGAGTTGACGGTGCGATTTCGTCAACCGGCTCGTCCCGGTCATGCCGTTGAAGCGCGAGGCGAGGTGAAAGAGAACCGTCGCAATCGCATTTTCGAAACGCACGCGGAACTGCGCGCCGCCACAGGAGAAATTCTCGCGGAGGCCACAGGCAAATATCTTCCAATCCCGCGGGAGGAGCTCGGTCACTTCGCCGAGGATTTTGTCGGCGACATTGCATCATTTCTGGGATTGGAATTGTCGCGCGAAACTCCGCCCAAAGCGTAGGACCAGCGTCCCGCCTGACTCTTAACTTCGGACATTACGCAAACTTCGTTGCAAACTTCGTCGCAAACTTCGTCGATCGACAAAGTTCACGACAAGGTTTTCGACGAAGGATAAGGCGGAGGCAAACTCCCAGCTCCGCTGAGGACAGGTGAGACGCCTATCCTACGTTGCAAATGGTTCAACCGTTTGAGTTCATTTGCCGGTGGTGCTCGCCTGATGCCAGATAACCGGGGTAGATCCCGCTTGAGCCAGCCAGAGGCTTTGCAAGGAATTCAAAACATCGAGGAGCACCTCGGGCGTCGGCGGTTTGATCAAATAGGAGCGCGCGCCCAGCGCGTAGGCCCTTTCATGATCGCGGCTTTCCGCGGACGACGTCAGCACCACCACGACGATGCCATCGAGGGTGCGTTGCTGGCGCATCCAGCTTAAGACTTCAAACCCATCCAGACAGGGCAATTTCAAATCGAGAAAGATGATAAACGGCAAGGGAAACCTGTTGCGATCCGCATAAGAACCTGTGCCCGCGAGATAATCGACAGCTTGCTGGCCATCGGTGACGACCTGGAGCGGATTGGCGATTTGTCCTTTGCGCAAGGCTCGTTTCATCGAAAACACATCGTCTTCGTTGTCTTCCACGAGAAGAATGGTGCTGTGGTTCATGGTTTCGTCTCATTAATTCGAAATCGCGCACGCCTCCGGAAGTGATCCCGGCTCATGCTTAGCCGCAGCTGCCGGTTTTGACATTTTTGATCGCATCAGCCGCACGGATTTGAATCCAGAAACGGCTTCCTAAAATACCGTCGGATTCGAGGCCGACACGTCCGTTCATGCGTTCCACGGCTTTGCGGACGATAGCGAGGCCGACGCCTGTGCCTTCGTAATTGAGCTTGGGATGGAGTCGTTCAAACATGTTGAAAAGCCGGTGCTGATAACGCGGGTCAATGCCGATGCCGTTATCTTCGACCCAAAGGCGCACGTCTTGATCCCGGCGTTCGGTCCAGATGCGAATTCTGGGTCTGAGCCCAGGCGGAACAAATTTCACGGCATTGCTCACGAGGTTGGAAACGGCCTGGGTCAAGGAAGGTTCATGGCCATAGACATCCTCCAGCGGTTCAATTTCGATGAGAGCGCAGGCCGTTTGAATGGCCGGGTAATGTTGCACCAGCTCGCGCACCAGTTTGTCGAGTGACACGCGTTCGAGTTTCAATTCCGTGCGCGCGATGCGGCTGAACGTCAGGACGTCGAGGATCATTTTGTCGAGGCGTGTTGAATTTTGCACCAGGCGATCCAGGTAATGCGCCGCTTCGCCTCCGAGCTTCTCGCCAAAATCTTCAAGCAAAGCCTGGCTGTAGGCCTGCATGGCGCGCAACGGAGCGCGCAGATCATGCGAGATGGTGTAGGAGAATTCCTCCATCTGCTGAACCAGATCGCGGAGGGATGCGGTGCGTTCGGCGACCGCTTTTTCGAGTTTCTCCTCGGCCCGTTTCTGATCGTCGATATCCGTGCAGGTCCCGAACCAACGGATCACCCTGCCCTGCGCGTCGCGAATGGGCAATGCGCGACCCAAAAACCAGCGGTAACCACCGGTCTGTCGATCTTTGAAACGGTATTCGATTTGAAAGAGCCGTTCCTCGCGGATGCAACCGTAATAAATATCGGCGTAGCGCTGGACATCGTCCGGGTGCAATATCGAATCCCAATTTTGTTCGCCCAATGCCTCTTCCGGGAAGCCTGTGTACTCGTACCAACGTTTGTTGAAGTAATCGATGCCGCCATCAGGCCGGGCGGCCCAGACGATTTGCGGCATTGAATCGGCCAGTTCACGAAAGAGCGTCTCGCTCCTCCGCAGCGCTTCTTCGGCTTGCTTGCGTTCGCTGATATCGGTCGATACACAGGCGAAAAACGCCGGCGCATTGGTCTTCGAATCCGGAATCACGAACACGTTCCACATCACGGGAATCAGCGCGCCGGATTTAAAATGCCGGAAATAAACCTCGCCATCCCAATGGCCGCGGCGCAGCAATATGGGCATGATTTCATCCTGGATCCGTGCCCGTTCCGATTCCGGAAAGTAATCCAGAATCCGCATGCTGCTCACCTCCTGCGGCTCCAGTCCGACCATTTCGCAGCCGGCCGGGTTGAGGAAAAGGGTCTGTTGATTGAGATCGGCGACACCCACAAAATTGGGGCTGTGCTCGACCAGGACGCTCAGCTTGCGGCGGGCTTCTTGAGTCTGCTGTCTCTCGATGGCCAGGGCCGCGGTTTGCGAAAGGATTTCCATCACTTTCCATTCCAGATCGGTTGGCCGGCGCGGCTCGAAATAATAACAGGCGAATGTGCCAAGCACTCTTCCGCCGCTCGATCGGATGGGAATGGACCAGCAGGCGCGAAATCCAAGCGGCAAGGCCGCCTCTTTAAAATCCTTCCACAGCGGGTCCACTGCGATGTCCGTCACCACCACGGGTTCATTGCGATACGCGGCAGTTCCACAGGACCCGGCACAGGGCCCAACCCGGACAGGCGAAATGAATTCGTTCCAGGCCGCAGGCGACCGCTTGCCGGCAAACGGGCGCAGGTTCACTCCGTCTTCATCGAGCAAAAGAACGGTTCCCAGCGCGCCCGGCGAGCGCGTTTCGATGACCTCGATCAGCTTCTCCATGATTTCGGCCAGAGGCGCATCTTCGACAATCAATTGCAAAGTTTCCTTTTGTCCCAGGAGAAGCGATTCCGCGCGTTTGCGTTCCGTGATATCGGTGGAAATCCCGGCCACGGCGTAAACCGTTCCGTCGGCCTGGCGCAAAGGAAATTTGATTGAAATGTAAGTGTGCGGCCCGTCATCGTGCGGCGCCACTTCTTCGAGTTCCAGTGCTTCTCCGCAGTGGAAAACGGTCAGATCGTTGTCGCGGAATTTCTGGGCCGCTTCGGCGGGGAAGATCTCGAAATCGGTTTTGCCGAGGATTTCGGGTTCGGTGATGTGGAAGAGGCGTTCGTAACATTTGTTGATGAGCAGATATTTGCCCTCGCGATCTTTGACATAAATGACGGTGGTGGAGTTATCGACCACGGTGCGGAAACGCTCCTCGCTCTCGCGCAATCTTTTGGCGCTTTGCAGCCGTTCCAGGGCAACCGCGGTGTATTGCGATACAATACGCAGAAACTGCAGCTCATCTTCCTCGAACTTCTTGCGCGAGCGGCTCCCAAAGCTAAGCGTGCCGATCAGGCGATCGCCGACGACGAGCGGATGGCAGGCGTAACACTGCAACCCGAGACTGCGAACGAGTTGCGCCTTTGGTTCGGTGCTTTGTTGCAGATCCGCGAGGCAAATCGGCTGGCGTGATTGGGCCACCGTGCCACAGAGCGTTTCGGGAAATGCGAAGCGCTGCAACTCGCGGAACTTGTCGCTGGGAAGTCCTTCGCAAGCATGCAGCAGGAGCGCGTTCCCCTGCTCATTGATCATGAAGTGAACGAAACAGTCGGCCCGCACGTGCGCCGCCACTCTGGGGAAAAGTTCGCGCACAATCATCTCGGGCGCGCGCGCATTGAGCAATTCTGCGAGAATTTCCGAAAGCAGTTGCAACCGGTGCTCAGCGCGTTTGCGGTCGGCGATTTCCTTTTGTGCTTCCTGATAGAGCTGCGCGTTATCGAGCGCGATGGCAGCTTGCGCGGCAATGGCGGAAATGATTTTCTCGGCTTCTTCCGTGAAAATATTGGGCGCGGGATGACCGAAGAAAAGTCCGCCGAGAACTTTGCCCGAACGCGAGACCACCGGCACGGCCAGATAGCTCCGCACCGGCAAATGACCTTTCGGCATTCCATGATGCGGCGGGTTTTTGCCATAACGCGGATCTTGCAGCACGTCGCCGACGCGCACGACACCTTCGCCTTGAAAGGTCGGATTAAACAAAGCCGTGTTGCGGGGCATGGGGAACCGGGCAAAAGCGTCGCGCGAAACTCCTGACAAGGTGTAGAGCATGTAGGATTCGCCCTGCTCATTTTGCACGTTGTAAAAGAAAGCGCCAAAAGCCGCGCCGCACACTTCGCGCGCCGCATCCGTCACGGACTGGACCAGTCTGCTCAAGTCCAATTCGCCGGCAAGGGTGTTGCCGACGCGATTGATCATTTCAAGGGATCGGGTGCGCTCCTGCAGCGCTTGCTCGGATCGTTTCCTTTCGGTGATGTCGTGCAAAAAGGCGTTGAACACGTAACGATCGCGCAAACGGACCGGCGTGATGGTTAATTCCACGGGAAACTCATGGCCGTTGCGATGTCGCGCCATCATCTCGCGTCGTTTGTTGAAAAAAGGTCCTTCGCCGGTTTCCAGAAACTGTTTGAAGCCTTGCCCGGCTGCTTCGAGCGACTCCGCGGGAATAATCGTGCCGGGCAGCGGCAGGCCGAGCGCCTCAGCTCTGGACCATCCAAAGATCTGCTCCGCCTGCGGATTCCAATCCTGGATGACGCCCTGTTCGTCAAAAGAAACAAACGCGTCGTTGGCCTTATCGATGATCAATCGCGTGCGGATGCGATTCTCCTCGATGGCTTCCTCGGCCCGCTTCCGTTCGGTGACGTCCACCATCACACCCACCAGTTTGACGGCTTTGTTTCCGTCGCTAATGACCGTGACAATGTCGCGCAGCCAAACCGGCCGTCCGCTGGCCGAAATCATGCGATACTCGAACTCATGATCTTTTTGCTCGCGCGTCCGGGACCGGCAAAACTCGGCCGCCCATTCGCGATCTTCCGGATGAATGTGGCGGATCCAAAAATCCTTTTCCGTCAGCCATTGGTCCACGGGATAGCCGAGCAGCCGTTCCGCTTGTTCGCTGACGAAGGTGAACTGAAAACCATCCGCAGTAATGGCGCATTCCCAAACGATTCCCTCGACCGAGTTGACAAGGCTGCGGAAACGGAGTTCGGACTCGCGTAATTGGCGCTCGACTTCGCGGCGTTCGCTGATATCCCGCGCCACGGCGAGATGCAGTCGCTGGCCTGTCAGGAGATCGTTGATGGGAGCGGAGTGCGTTTCGACCCAGCGCCTGGCGCCCTTCAACCCTGCGATAAGAAATTCCGAGCGCTGCTTGTCCCCGCCACAAACGGCTTCATGCAAATTGCGGAAAGCGCCGAGCCATCCCTGATCGATAAGCCGCTCGATGCTCTTGCCGACGACTTCCTTTGCCGAGTCCGCCTCGACCATGCGCAAGCCGACCGGATTCATCTGCAGCAAGACCCCATCGTTCGCGATCAGCATCACGCATTCAGGCGTGTTATCGATGATGGCGCGCAGGTGCTGTTCCCTCGCGCGCAGTTTGCCTTCCGCTTGCTTGAGATTGCTGATGTCGAGAAAAACGTTGATGGCTCCTTCCAGTTGCCCGTTGCGGTCGTAGAGCGGATCGATATTAACCGACACGGCCACGCGGGTGCCATCGGGCCGTTCAATCACCACTTCGGCACTTCGCGTGCGCGTTCGCCGCCGGAGTGCCGCTGCCATGGGCGTTTCCTCATGTGGAAGCAACGAACCATCTGGATTCCACAAGCGAAAGGCTCCGCAAAATTTTTGATCCAGATCGCCCAGCTTGGGTTCGCGGCCCCAAAGCTCGGCGGCTCGGTGATTGAAAAAGGTGATTCGACCTTCGGCATCGCAGGTGTAAACCGCGGCCGGCAGCATGGTCAAAAGCGAAAGCCAGCGCGCCTCGCTCGCGCGCAACTTCTCCTCGGCGCGCTTCAAATCGTCCATCACCACCAGCATGTTCACCATGCCGACAATCGCGCCCGACTCATCGCGAACCGGATCGGGATGCGGCAACACGAACGAGCGGGTGCCATCCGGGCGTTCCACCAGGATTTCCCGCCCGCGAATCGAGCGCCCTTCTCGAAGCGCTATAGCCATCGGGCATTCCTCGTGCGCCATGGGCGATCCGTCCGGATGAAAAATCTTCCACGAACCGCACCAGGCCTCCTCGCCAAGCCGCGGTCGGCGGCCCCACAATTCCGCCGCGGCTTCGTTGAACCAGGTGATTCGGCCTTGGCAATCGCAGGCGTAAACGGCGACAGGAAGGCCGTTCAGGAGCTGGCCATATTGTTGTTCGAGCTGCAGCGCATGTTTTTCCACCCACTGTTCCTTCCATTGCTTTTCCTGGCGCTTCTGTCGATCGAAGAGCAAGCGCACTTGATTTGCCGCCACTTCCAGCAGGAGCCGCTCGTTTTCCTCGGGACAAACATCGCAAGCAAAGCAGGCGATGAAACGCCCGACCTGAGCTCCTCGCCACACAATCGGAAAAGGCAGCGCGTTCACTGGGCCGGATTCGTTGCCATTGGGCAAGGGAACCAATTCCGTGACCTCCATGCCGACCACGTCGAACATGCCCCGAGTCGCATCGGAACATTTGGATGTTTTCCCCAGATTTGTGGAAGCCTCCGCCTCGAATCGAGTGCCATCCGGCAATTGCACTTCCATGCACACCGCGGTCGCACGAAGCGCCGCTCGAAGCACATCGGTCAAATTCTTCAGGCTGTTGCGCAGATCGCTCTCGACCCAAATGGCCGGCAACGCGGAGAGAGCAACCAGGTCCCGAACCGTCCGCCGCAAGTTCATGATTTCCGACAATTCCCCTTCCCGCGTCGGACGTTCGCCGGCACTTTCGCGGAGGCTCATACGACCGGACGAAGACGGCGCGTGGAAAGATCTTTCAGGAATTCATCCGGATCGACGTACAAAGGATTTTCCTGGAGCACTCCGTCCAGAATCACGACTGGATGGGTGCGCAAGATGTCGAGAGCCACTCCGGCGTTGAATCGGGAGAGGTCGTACGTGCAAATCACCGGATCGTCGTACTTCGGCAGGACATAATTCAGCTTCGCTTCATACTCGACGATGTCTTCGACCCCGGCCTTGTCTTCGAGAGCCCATTCCATATTCGCGACCAGCCGGGTGAGTGGGAACCCCTCTTTGCGCCCAAGGTCGAGAATGTTCTGAATCAGAGTCAACTGACGGTCCTGGTCAAAATAGCCATCCTTGAGGTAAGCATCTTCCCAACAAGCCACGCGCAATTGGCCCTTCGTCTCCGCATCGGTCACGGCAATGCCCTCGTGCGTGAGTCGTGTGCGATGGGCGTCGCGCTCTCGCGAATCGACGATGTGAAAAGCCTTTTCGCCGCGTTCGAACCCATCCCGGACAAAATCCATCAAGGCGGAGTATTCTTCCTCTTTGTGATGAAAGAAGGCACAAACGTGGCGCGATCGGCGCAACACGCCCCCTGCCAGTCGGATTCCATGTTCCTGTGAGTTTGGTTTCATAGGCATTGGTCTGCTCTTGTGCTGGATCGACTTTTCGCCTGCTAATTTGCACCACGACCCCACGGTAAATCCGCGCCGCCAAAGTGGCCGCTGCTGCCGGTGGCCGCTGCAAACCCGATCGTGAACTGTGAAAATTCGACGCACATGTTGCCCCGTTCAAAGTCCGTTCGAAATCAGGAATTCTCCTGAACCTGCAATCGGGGAAACCCCCGGGGCAACCTCCTCTCAGCACGATTGGCAACGCACGCGAGCGTTGCCACAGAACCGTCGGCGGATCGTTTGGACCGAAGCGCGGCCGATTGAATCGAGCACTGGGATTTCGGCTCAAGTCTTTGGTCAACGTGCCGATGTGACCGACATACGCAAGATCGGTGGTTGGCTGCCGGTGAAGGCCAACAAGGCAAGTGGTGATGTGCCTGTTCTGTCTGAAACGTCACCAACGGCAGGGAAGCCGTAACTCACACCCCTTGGGGCGGGGTGACTCATGGAAAGAGTCGAATGATCATCAATACAAACACGTCGGCCTTGAGCAGCTCTCGCTTGCTCTCGGAATCCTCAACCCAACTGTCCAAATCCCTCGCGCGTCTCTCGTCCGGTTCCAAAATTGTGAACCCCGAGGATGACGCAGCCGGTTTGGCGGTTTCATTGCGCTTCGAAGCTCAGATGAACCGAGCGGATGCAGCGCGCAACAACGTTGGCAATGCCATCTCGTTCAATCAGACCCGCGATGGGTATCTGCAAAAAGTGCAGAAAGCGCTCGATCGCATGAGCGAATTGGCCGTGCTGGCGCAAGACGTCACCAAAACCGATGCGGATCGCACGCTCTACAACTCGGAGTTCTCCACGTTGGGAGCCTTCATCACGAACACAGCCAGCCGCGATTTCAACGGCGTGAGCTTGTTCAGTTCCACATCGCTGGGAGTGACCATCGACACCGACGGCACCTCCTACAGCATGTCAGGGGTCAACCTGGGACATGCCAGTTACACCGCAGCGACCGGCGCAACGGTGTCCACGACAACCGCGGCCGCGTCCGCGCTCACCAGCGTGAAGAATGCGCTGACGCAATTGGCATCGGACCGCGCCACGGTGGGCGCTTCCAATGCCCGATTGAACTACACGAGCGAACAACTCGGAATCCTGCGCGACAATCTCGCCGCTTCGAACAGCCGCATCAAAGATGTGGATGTCGCGGAAGAGAGCACGCGATTCGCGAAGTACAACATCCTCGTGCAAGCCGGAACGGCGATGCTGGCGCAGGCTAATGCCAGCCCGCAATCCGCCCTGCGGCTGCTCTCGTAAGCCAGATTAGTGTGGTGACCAGGAACCCCCGGACGGCGCCCCTCGCTGTCCGGGGTTCTTGCTTTTTCGCGCGACGGCGTTGGGATGCGTCAAGCGACCGGACGCTCAACAACTCGCGCAGTTCCGCATTTCCGGGTTTTAAACTGCGGCGGCCGATCGATTCCAACGAACCATTCCCTTCCACCTCGAAGCATCGCCAGCATCAACACGCATCTCCACGCGTGTCCATGTCCTCTGTCCCCAAAACAGGTGATGGCTATCCCGGCCATTCAGGCTAATGTGGTGTCCTGCTCAATCAGGTTGGACTTTTTCAATCGGAGCCGCAGCTTTATACGTGAACTCTAAAACCATTCTCATCGTCGATGATGAGGCCGACCTCACTTCTTTGATGAGAGGTGTTTTGGAGACCGCCGGATATCGAGCGCTGGTGGCGATCAACCCCGCAGAAGCGCTCGAAGCCTGGAATGCGCACAAGCAGGAAATCGACGTCGTACTCATGGATATTCATCTCGTGCGCCGATTGGGAGCATTGGATCTTGCCCAGCGCATGCAGGCTGAGGTTCCGGCGGTGAAGTTTGTTTACTCGAGCAGCCACGCGCCGGCTGTCTTTGGCAATCCAGCGCTGGTCGAAGGCCGCAATTTTTTACAGAAACCGTTCGGCCCTGCCGAACTGCTCGACATCATCGCAAATCAATTCCCACCCGGTTAGCTGCGCATGGAACTCGAAGCGGCTGGTCCATCCGACCCCGCCTCAAGCCTTGCGCACTTGCTTTTCAACCACGGTCATCAGTTCATGAGGAGAGAACGGTTTCCGAAGATAGTTCACTCCGGACACCAATGTGCCCCCTTCAAATTGTTCCGTGGGCATCCCGCTGATAAAGACGATGGGTGTGGCCGGATTTTCCTCGCGCAGCTTTTCCGCAAACTCAAGCCCTTCACCTCGAAATGAAAGATTGATATCCATGAGCACGAGGTCGAATCCGTCCGGGCGAGCCAGCCACTCCTGGTAAGCCGTTTCCTGAGTGGTCGCTGTGACGACACGAAACCCGCGATGTTCCAGAATATCCCTGAGCAAGTCCAGGACGCTGTCCTGATCATCGACAATCAGGATCGGTTTAGGTGTTTTCATTCGAAGAAACGACGGCGGCGATTTCAATCCAAAGGCTGGACTCGGGTCAGCAAACTGCGAAGGGCGTTCGCGTCGGAATTGAAATGAATCGAAGGCACGACTGGATTGTAACGTTGCGAGGACACGTTACCAAAAAGCCGGTCGGCTTGTCACTCGGGGGAAACCCTGAAATTTTTTACGGAGTGCCTGTTGTTGCCATTTCAGACAAGCGAAAAACGAGAACTTCGACAAT
>JBFMDG010000112.1:0-13720 GCA_040754135.1 Verrucomicrobiota bacterium | reverse complement strand
GTTTGCGCGCCTTTTCGTGGGGCGGTATGACTTTCCCCTTTTGAATCTCTATTTTTTTCCGCCGCCATTTTTTCCAGGCCCACCAGGCCAGCAAGAGCAAGAGAACGGCCCCCAACGTCCACCAGAGCCACACCCATCCACTCGGGATCTTGACCGGCTCTTTCAGACCGCGAATGTCCGCCGTCACCGTCAGGCCATTCGTTCCCATCGGTGTGGCCGGCAAAATCAGTGGTGAATTATTCGTCGCCATGAATCACTGGACAAATTTAACCATTTGACCGCTTCGTCAGCGCCTCCGACGTCGTCGCCGTTCGCGTGTTTCGAAAAAGCGTCCCAACGCCGCGGCGTAGGGTTGATCGGTCCGCAATTGGATCGAGTCGATGCCGGCGGCGATAAAGAGCCGCTTCAATTCGGCCTGGGCGCGCTGCTGTCGTTGCGCGAACGCGGTTCGTTTCCGCTCGTCGCCGGTGTTGATCTCGACCACTTCACCGGTTTCGGCATCCTTCAATACCAGGTAACCCAAAGGTGGCAGTTCGAGTTCGTAACGATCGACAATCTGGACCGCGACGACATCGTGGTGTCGATTGGCCTGGCGCAAGGAGGTGAACGACGCTTGCGCGAGGGCTTCCGACAACACGACGCGCCGCCGCAAATGGGCGGTGATTTCGGCGCGGCTGACATTCGTCTGGCCCAGAAAATCGGACAGCACCACGGCGATGGCGCGATGGGGCGTGACGCGTGTCAGAAATTCGAGGGCGTGATTGAGGTCCGTGCCGCGTCCTTTCGGTTCGTAAAAGAGGATTTCGCGGATGACGCGCAGCACGTGTTTGCGGCCTTTGCGCGGCGGCATGAATTTCTCGACGGTATCAGTGAAAAGAATCAGGCCGACCTTGTCGTTGTTTCGGATCGCGGAAAACGCCAGCACGGAAGCGATTTCGGCGGCGAGTTCGCGTTTCGATTGACTGACGGAACCAAACAGGCCGGAGCCGCTCAGATCGACCACGAGCATGACCGTCAACTCGCGTTCTTCGACAAACTTTTTGACGAAGGGATGATTCATGCGCGCGGTGACGTTCCAATCGATCGAGCGCACTTCGTCTCCGGGCTGGTACTCCCGCACCTCTTCGAAATTCATCCCCTGGCCTTTGAACACGCTATGGTACTGGCCGGCCAGCGTTTCATTCACGAGCCGCAAGGAGCGCAGCTCGATCTGGCGGATTTTTTTGAGAATCTCCTTCGGGATCATTAATAACCAGGATCAATGCGCAGGTTGGGAACTTTCTCGCTTCGGGCCACAAGCCAGCGCGACACGCGCGTTTTATGGGACCGGCAATTCATCAAAAATCTTTTGAATGATTGTCTCCGGCGTTTTTTCCTCCGCCTCCGCCTCGTAAGTGACAGTCACGCGATGGCGGAGCACATCCATGCCGATGCTTTTGACGTCCTGGGGCGTGACGTAGCCGCGTCCTTTGAGAAAAGCGTAGGCTTTGGCTGCCAGGGTGAGCGCAATGGTGGCGCGCGGCGAAGCGCCGAGCTGGATGAAATCTTTGACGTCGATTTTGTATTTCTCCGGCTCGCGCGTCACGCAGACGAGATCGACGATGTAATCTTTTACTTTGTCATCGACATAAATGTCATTGAGAACGCGGCGCGCTTCAAGGATTTGCGCGGGATCGATCACGGGATGAACGGCGGGCAGATTAGTGGTGCGAGCCATGAGATCGAGGATCTGGCGTTCTTCGGCGCGGCTCGGGTAGGTGATTTTGAGTTTCAACATGAAGCGATCGACCTGCGCTTCCGGCAACGGATAAGTGCCTTCCTGTTCGATGGGATTTTGCGTGGCCAGGACGAGGAAGGGTTCCTCGAGTTTGAAGGTGTTCTCGCCGATGGTCACTTGCTTTTCCTGCATGGCTTCGAGCAATGCGCTTTGAACCTTGGCCGGCGCGCGGTTGATTTCATCGGCGAGGACCAGATTCGCGAAGATCGGCCCTTTGCGAGTGGTGAAGCCGCCGGATTGCGGATTGTAAATTTGCGTGCCGATGACATCGGCGGGCAGCATATCGGGTGTGAACTGGAGCCGGGAGAATTTGACGTTGATGGAGGCGGCAAGGGCTTTGACGGAGAGAGTTTTGGCCAGGCCGGGGACGCCTTCGAGGAGGACGTGGCCATTGGCGAGAAGGCCGATGCAGAGACGCTCGATCAGATATTTCTGGCCAATGACGACTTTGTTGATTTCGCTGAAAAGCGGCTGAACAAAACCGCTGGCACGTTGCACTTCGTCGTTAATCGCACTGATTCCGGTATTCATGATTCGCGTGGACAGTAATGCCCGATTGTTAACGCCACCAGAAAATGCGTGCAGATTTTTCAGCGTCAAGTCTGGAAGAGATCGGAAGCGCCCGGCGCCCGGGTCAGACGGTGGCTTCGGCGCGCCGCACATTCGTTTCGACAGCCGGGCGCAACTTTTCCAGGGATCGATCATGGGCCCGGCTCAGGAAGAGAAACGACGTGCAAGCGCCGAGGAGCGCGAGGTACATGTCCCATTGCGTATCCCAAACGTCGCCTTGCGTGCCGAGAAAGTCGGTTGCGGCGTCGCCGGCGAACAGGGCCGACCACCATTCGAGCAATTCATAAAAGCTGCTGAAGGCGAGGCAGACTGAAATGGTGAGGAGCGCGAGCCAGCCGTTGCGTTTCAAGTCCGTTTTGCGGAGGAGGAGTTCGCGCACGAGAATGGCCGGGACGAACCCCTGGGCAAAATGTCCGAGCCGATCGTAATGATTCCGCTCGAATCCAAACCAATCCCGCACCCAATCGCCGGCCGGCACCTTCGCATAAGTGTAATGGCCGCCCACCATCAGGATGAGGCAATGAATCGCCAGCAGGGCGAGGCAAAGGCGGCTTAAAGGAAATGTTTTGTAAGTGAAAAGAAACAGCCCCAGGCCGAGCCAAACCGGAAAGTTTTCCAGCACCCAGGTCAACCGATCGGCTTTCGGAGAAATGCCGAGAATAATTTCCAGCGCAAGCACAATCCAAAACAGGGACCAGGAAAACATGTGGAAAAACTTACCCGCTCAGTGCCTTCGAGTTCAATCGTGAAGGCGCGAAAAGAAATGGGAGCCGTTGCAAAGCCGCGCGCGCTGTCTGGGCTTGAACAAGCGCTCGATGGAAAACAAGGTGTTGAAAACCGGGGGGGCTTCACCCACTCTTTTCTCATGGTTTTGAGAATTGCATTTGGCGTTTTCGTTCTGGCCCTTTTGGCCGCGGGTTGCGAGAAGGGAGCCGCGCTCCAGGATCAACCGGCTGCCCCGCTCGCCCAAGATATCCCGAAAGGAAAACCGCAGCCTAAATTGCCGACCATCAAACTTTGGCTCGGCACCAATGTCATCGAGGCGGAGCTGGCCGCAACCATTCCGCAAATCCAAACCGGGATGATGTTTCGCACCAATATGGCGGAGATGGAGGGGATGCTTTTCGTCTTTCCCGAGCCCTACCGCACTTCGTTCTGGATGAAAAACACTTTGGTGCCGATGACTTGCGCTTACATCGACAGCGCCGGTGTGATCCAGGAACTGCACGACATGACGCCGTTGGATGAGAACCCGATTTATGCCGCCAAAGACAACATTCAGTATGTGCTGGAAATGAACCGGAATTGGTTCTCGCGCCACGGCGTGAGCACCGGCGCAGTCGTGCGCACACCGAAAGGTTCCCTGAGCCAGACCTTCTTTGGCAAGCCGTAGCCTCAAGACAACAAATGATTTCCAGAGCTCGATCCGAAGCGCTGTTCGCCGAAGCGCTTCAATTCATTCCCGGCGGCGTCAATTCTCCCGTGCGCGCTTTTCGCGCTGTCGGCGGCCAGCCTTTTTTCGCCGAGCGCGCCGCCGGCTGCCGCGTTTGGGATGTGGATGGAAACGCTTACATCGATTACGTCGGCACGTGGGGTCCGGCCATCCTTGGCCATGCACATCCGAAAATCATTCAAGCGGTCAAAGCCGCGGCCGAGCACGGCACGAGTTTCGGCATCCCCAATCCCCACGAGGTCACGATGGCCAGGCTCATCACACGGCTGGTGCCAAGCGTGCAAAAAGTCCGCCTGTGCAATTCGGGTACGGAAGCGTGCATGTCAGCCATTCGTCTGGCGCGTGGATTCACAAAACGGGACAAGATCATCAAGTTCGACGGCTGTTATCATGGACACACCGATTCGCTCCTCGTGAAGGCGGGCTCAGGCGCGCTCACGTTTGGCCATCCCGACAGCGCAGGCGTGCCCGCTTCGTTCACTCAACATACCGTCGTGGTTCCGTTCAATGATGTTCAAGCCGTGAAAAACGCCTTCGCGGCTAATCACGGTCAAATCGCCGGAATCATTGTCGAACCTGTGCCCGGCAACGCCGGCCTTTTTCCACCCCGCCCTGGCTATTTGGAATTCCTGCGCGAAATCACCCGCGAACAGGGCAGTCTCCTGATTTTCGACGAAGTCATGACGGGTTTTCGGCTCGCCGCCGGCGGCGCGCAGGAACGGTTCGGCATTCAGCCGGACCTGAGCTGCTTCGGCAAAATCATTGGCGGCGGCCTGCCTGTCGGCGCTTTCGGTGGCCGCGCCGATATCATGGATTGCCTCGCGCCGCTCGGGCCGGTGTATCAGGCCGGAACGCTCAGCGGCAATCCGCTCGCCATGGCCGCAGGCATTGCCGCGCTTGAAGAACTTCAGTCCGGTCAGGCTTATTCCAAACTGGAAACGCTCGGCGCTGCGCTCGAAACTGGCATGCAACAGGCCGCGAAATCCGCCGGTGTCGAAGCACAATTCAACCGATGCGGTTCGATGTTTTGCAGCTACTTCACTTCGGAGCCGGTTCATAATTTGTCGGACGCGATGAAGAGCGATCGCGCGCGTTTTGCGAAATTCTTTCACGGCATGCTTGAAGAGGGCGTTTACTTCGCGCCCTCGCAATTCGAGGCTGGATTCATTTCGCTGGCGCATTTGCCGGAGGATATCGAGAGCACTGTCGCCAAAGCGGCCAAGGTGTTGAAATCGATTTAAACATGAAAACAATCCCGTCATGGAACGTTCGAAATACGCCGGCCTCACCCGGTCGCAAAGCGGAAGTCGAGGGCTGGGGTGCAGTGCAATTTCAACGCGCGCCTTTCATCCAAAATCTCCAGGAGCAATCTGGCGGTCGGTATTGGCCATGGGCTGCCGGCAAACGGGGCTAACATGCGCATTCTCGCTCTTGATCACGGCACAAAACGGATCGGCGTCGCCATCAGCGATGACCTCGGGATGATGGCGCATCCGCTCGAGTTCATTCCGGCGGAGCCTTTCGCGCGCTTTCTCGATCGCCTCAAGGAACTCATTCGCGAACGGGAAGTCGAAATGCTGCTGGTGGGCATGCCCCGCAACATGGATGGCAGTTACGGCCCCGCCGCGCTGAAGGTTCAGGAATTCGTTGCCGTTCTCAAAGAAACCATCGGCATCCCTATTAAAACCTGGGACGAACGCCTCACTTCGGCGATGGCCAATCGTTTTCTGATTGAAGGAGCGGTGCGGCGCGAAAAACGCCGCGAAAAGGTCGATCAAATGGCGGCGGCTATCTTGCTTCAGAGTTATTTGGATAGTCTTCCACCGAGTTGATCGCTGGTCCGCCCGCACCGCATGCCATGCGCAACGAGACGCTCAAGTTCAAACTCGTGATTGCCTACGACGGTTCCCATTATTCCGGATGGCAAGTGCAAAAATCCGGCGTGGGCGTTCAGGAGAAAGTGGAAGCGGCTTTGAAAAGAATCTTTCCCGGCGCCAGCCGCTTGCACGGATCGAGCCGCACGGACGCGGGGGTGCATGCGCTCGGCATGGTGGCGCACGTGGAAATACCACGATCGGAATTCCGCATGACGAGCCGCAAGCTCGCGCTCGCATTGAACGCTTATTTGCCGGAGGACATTCGCGTGTTTACGGCGCGACGCGCGCCGCCCGATTTTCATGCGCGCTTCGATGCTCGCGGGAAGCAATACCGATATTTCGTCTGGAATCATCCGGCGCAAAATCCCCTCCTCCGCCACCAGGCCTGGCAGGTGCCGCGCCTGCTGGACCTTCCCGCCATGCGGAAGGCGGCGCCTTTGTTTCTGGGAAAGCACGACTTCAAATCTTTGGCCGCGAATCGCAGTTATGAAATGGAGAACACCGTTCGAACGCTGCATCGCGTGGACATTCGCAAAAACGGACCGTTGCTCACGTTCATCATCGAAGGCGACGGTTTTCTTTACAAAATGTGCCGCGGAATTGTCGGCACGCTTGTGCAAGTCGGCCAGGGCAAAATCGCTGCCGATGAAATTCGCGCGATTCTTGAACAGCGCGACCGGCGCTTGGCGGGGATGACGGCGCCGGCGCATGGTTTGGTTTTGTGGAAAGTCTTTTACTGACGAACACGACATGCACATGCACATGCACATCGTTTTGCTTGAACCGGAGATTCCGCCCAACACGGGGAACGTGGCGCGGTTGTGCGCCGCGACGCGGACGATATTGCATTTGATCGAGCCCTTCGGTTTTGCTTTGGACGACCGGCAACTCAAGCGCGCGGGCATGGACTATTGGCAGCACGTCGAATGGCATCGCTGGCCCAATTGGACCGCATTTCAAAGTTCACTCGCACCGAATGCGCGGCTTTGGTTTGTTGAATCAGGAGGGCCGAAGCGGTATGCGGACGTGTCGTTTGCCGCCGGGGACTATCTGATTTTTGGTCGCGAAACGGCCGGGCTGCCTCGACCGCTGCTCGAGGCGCATCGGGAAAAATGGTTGCACATTCCCATGTTCCATCCGGAAGCACGCTCCTTGAATCTTTCAAATTGCGTGGCGCTGGTTTTGTTCGAAGCCTTGCGGCAACAGCGATTCGCGGGTGAAATCGTCGAGGCTTGAAGTAGCGCGTTTCGTTGAGCGGACAACAGAAGGAAACGGGAAGACAAAGGGACAAAGGAGAACCCCGTTGCCAACCGGGGGAGCCGTGAGCTACTGTTCGGCCGGTTGGGCGCTTGGCGCAGTGGTTAGCGCGTCTCGTTTACACCGAGTAGGTCGGGGGTTCGAGTCCCTCAGCGCCCACCAATTCTTCCTCAAGCTTCACCGCGCACACGGCCCCGGATTTTATTTGCTGAGGTATTTGGCCACCGCCGCGGTGCGCGATCGGACATGCAGCTTTTCGTAAATGCGCCGGATGTAGGTATGCACCGTTTCGAAACTGATCGAAAGTTGGTCGGCGATTTCCTTGTAGAGATACCCTTTGGACAACAGATCGAGCACCTCCTGCTCGCGCGGCGAAAGGCTGTGCGTTTCCGATTGCGAGGAGGGCGACCCTTTTTGAAAGGATTGAACGACCTTGCGCGCAATATGACTGGTCATCGGTGATCCGCCTTTATGCACATCTTCGACGGCTTTGAGTAACTCTTCCGGCGGGGTTTGTTTGAGCAAATAACCGCTCGCCCCGGCCGACAGGGCGTTGAAGATTAAATCGGTGTTTTCGTAAACCGTGAGCATGACCACCTGGATGCCGGGATTGATGGCTTTGAGGCGGCGCACGCATTCGACGCCGCTCATGCCGGGGAGGTTGATATCCATGAGCACCACTTGCGGCTTTTTGAGCGGGAGGTCTTTGAGCGCGCTCTCCCCATCGGCATGGAGGCTCACGCAGGTAAAGCCGGGCGCGCGCGCGACCAGCTGGCCGAGGGTTTCGCGAACCCGCGCATCGTCTTCAACGATGGAGACGGCTATGGGCATCGAGTGTTTCGCCGTCGCTGCGGGTCGAGGAGGAGATTGAGAATCGACGAGCAAGGAATTGTGTTGAGTCTGTTTTTGATTGCGCATGAGTGTGCTCCATCTCTTCAGGTCGAGGCAGTCACCTAAACGGGGGACAAATCCGCCTGGGATTATTTCGGTTTAATGTTGATGACCATTCGGGTGCGCGTGCCGCGATCTGGCTGGCTCTCCAATTCGAAGCGGCCGCCAATTTCTTGAAAACGTTTCTTCAGATTAGGGAGGCCGTTGCCGCGCGAGCTGAACACGCCGCCGGGACGCGGCAGACCGTTCGCTTCCAGCTTGAAACCGCAGCCATTGTCTTCGATCGACAGTACAAAGGAAGAAGGTTGAATGCTCAAACGGATCCAAACTTCCGTAGCATGGGCGTGCTTCACAATATTCGTCAACGACTCTTTGCACGCGAGGAACAGATTGTGGCGGACCTCGGTGGAAAGTGGATACGCCGGCAACGCCGTGGGCACATCCAGCCGGCAGCGAATGCCCGCCAGCGGCAGATAATCCTGCGAAAATTTGCAAATGTAAGTGATCAAACTGTCGAGCGTGTCGTTGCGCGGATCGATCGCCCAAACAATTTCATCCATCGAACGGGTCAGATCACGCGCCATGGCCGAGATCTGGCGGATGTGTTGTTCCGCATCGGCGGGCTTCGTCAGATCGGTGCGCGCCAGTTCGCTGAGCAGCGTAATCTGCGTCAGACTCGCCCCGAGATCATCGTGAATATCTTTGGCAATGCGGGCGCGCTCCTTCTCGATGGTGTGCTGTTCCTTGAGCTGATCCAATTTCCGTTGCATGCGTTTGGTCGATAAATGACGCGCCGTTCCGGCAATGACCGCAATCGCCCCCAATGCCACGAGCGTCAAAAACCAACTCGTGCGCCAAAAGGGCGGGATCACATTCAGTCCCACCGACGCGCCCGTCTCATTCCAAACTCCGGAATTATTGCAGGCAATCACCCGGAACCGATATTGCCCTGGCGGCAGCGTCGTGTAACTCGCCTGCCGTGCCACGCCCGCATCGACCCAATCGCCATCGACGCCTTCCAATTGGTATTTAAACCGGACATGTTCCGGCGCGGCGAAACTGAGCGCCGTGTAAAAGAATTCGACGCGCCGTTTGCCCGGTTCGAGATGCACGCGCGGGCCGGAGGGAACTTTCATGCCGTCAATGAGGATTTCCTCGATGAGCACAGGTGGCGGTTGGAGATTGGTTTGCAGATGTTCGGGATCCACCACGGCCAAGCCTTTGGCATTGGGAAACCAAAGGCGGCCATCCTGCGTTTTGGCGCCAGCCGGTTGAAAACCGCCCGAACACTGGCGATCAGCCAATCCGTCGGCCACACTGAACCGAATACAATTGATGCTGCGAATTCGCTGGGCGGCAAAATCTTCGAGTTCACTCTTGCTCACGCGGAAAACGCCGCGATACGAGCTCAGCCAAAGATGCTGTTCGCTGTCTTCGGCAATATGGCAAATCACGTTGTCCGGCAATCCGCTGCTGGTGGTGAAGCTCTGGAATTTCCCCGCGTAATATCGATTTAACCCGCCGCCAAACGTCCCAATCCACAAAACCCCATCGGCATCGGCGTAAAGCGACCAGACCGAATCGTGACTGAGACCATCGGCTCGTCCCAGCCGCGTGAACTTGCCATCCTTGAACCGATTTAGTCCACCGCCGTTGGTGCCGATCCATAGCGTGCCATCGCGATCTTCAATGACCGCGCGCACATCATTGTGCGATAGGCCCTGTGCGGTGGAATAAAGTTGGAAATCATTATTCTCGAGCCGGCCCAGTCCACTCCCGGTGCCGAGCCAAAGAATGCCTTTGCGATCCTCATGCATCGCGACAATCGTGGCGGGAATATTTGACGCGCCCGTGAAAGGAACGAATTGTTCGCCTTCTTTCCGGAACAATCCCCCGCCCCACGTGCCCGCCCACAAATTCTTTCGGCTGTCCTCGAATACCGACCAGACGAATGGATTCACCAGCCCTTCCTCTTTCGCGTAACGTATCAATCGCCCATCCTGCAACCGGTAGAGCCCTCCGCCTTCTGCACCCGCCCACACTTGATCGGAATGATCCGCAAAAACCGAGAGAATGGCGATCTTCGAGAATTCATCGTCCGGATGAAACATGGTGAAGGTTTTTTGTTTGAGGCGGTTCAGTCCGCCGCCACCAGTGCCGATCCACAAGGAACCTTCCTGATCTTCATACATGCACCGGATCCAGGCGTGCGAAAGGCCTTCCCCGGTCGAGAAGTGACGCCGGCTCGATCCGTCCGCCGGATAACAATAGAGTCCATCCCCAATGGTTCCGAGCCAGATGTTCTGGCGCGAATCCTCGAAGAGAAACGTGACAAAATACTGCTGCCAGGGCTCGGAGGAAAAGGCACGCGTCCATTTGCCATCCTCCCATTTCTTGAGCGTGCCCGTTTGCGCAATCCACCAGCCGCCATCCCGGCACACCACCATCTTATCCACAGGAAACGATGCTGAACCGCCGGGGCTCCACCGCAAAAATCGCCCCTCGCGCCACACCGAAACCGTGGTATCGGTTTGCACCAATAATTCGCCGTTCTTGTCCTGCATGAGCGCGATGACACTGCCACTCGAGAGGCCGTCCTTTTGATCGAAGGTGGTGAATTGTCCATTTTGAAATCGGCTCAGCCCGTTGGAAACAGTTCCGATCCACAAATGCCCTTCGTGATCTTCGCCGATGGCATTGATCTGCATACCTGGCAAGCCATCCCGCGTGGTGTAGTTCTTGAATTCGCCTCGATCGTAAGAAGAAAGTCCGCCCGTTTCCGTTCCAATCCAAAGCACACCGCGGCGGTCTTCGAATAATTTCAAAATCCGGCTGCTGCCCAGTTCGGGGGTGTTGCCGGAATCGAAAATCTTGAAGCGCACGCCATCGAATCGCACCAGCCCGTTAAAAGTTCCAAGCCAAAGATAACCATCGCGACTCTGCACGACGGTGGTGACGGAATTTTGCGGCAAACCCAGATCGGTCTGCCAGACATCGATCAAATACGGGTGCGCGCACACCGATGGTCCGCCTGCCACTGCCGACCAGAACACCATGCTGACTAACCAACGGGAAATCGCGGCTCGCATATACGTTCGGGACTGCACCGCGACTGTAGCCGACCCCATTCCCCCTGAAAACGAAAAGTTTCCAATCCCCCCGCTCCTGGCCATTCCCGGTTCCCTTGCCCATTGCTCCTTTCGTTTGTGCGCCCTGCATTTTGCGCTTTGCCCTTGGCGCTTTGCCCTTGGCGCTTTGCTTTTGGCGCTTTGCTCGTTGCGCTTGCCTCGTGCCGGAACTTCTCCTATGAAAAGAGCCATGTCTGAAGTGAATCGTGATGGGGCCTCCGCCACACCGAGGTTTGATCTGAAAACATTTTTGGAAACGCGCAGCGTTGCGGTCAATCGCGCCCTGGACCGTTTCCTGCCGCGCGCCAATACCAAACCGGCCACGATTCATTCGGCCATGCGTTATTCCCTTTTCGCCGGCGGCAAACGGATGCGTCCGGCCCTGTGCCTGGCCGCCGCCGATGCCTGTGGCGGCCCCATGGAAGCTGCCATGCCGCTCGCCTGCGCCGTCGAATGCATTCACACTTATTCGCTCATTCACGATGATCTGCCCGCCATGGACAACGACGATTATCGGCGCGGCAAATTGACCAATCACAAAGTGTATGGAGAAGGCATTGCCATCCTGGCGGGAGACGCCTTGCTCACGCAGGCGTTTGAAATCGCCGCACAGGCCCAAGCCACCGCGCGCTATGATCATCGTGATATGATTCTGGAACTGACGCGCGCTTCGGGTTCGCTCCAGCTGATTGCCGGACAGGTGGCCGATCTGGAAGGCGAAGGGAAAAAAGTTTCGGCGACGCAACTCCGTTACATTCACGAGCGCAAAACCTCCGCTTTGCTTTGCTGTTCCGTGCGGCTCGGCGGCATGAGCGCCAATTGCACTCCGGCACAATTGCAGGCTCTGACCGATTTCGGCTATCATGTCGGGCTGGCATTCCAGGTCATTGACGACATCCTCGACGTTACGCAGACGACCGAACAGCTGGGCAAAACTGCGGGGAAAGACACGGCCGCGCAAAAGGCCACTTATCCTTCGATTGTTGGATTGGAGAAATCGCGCAGGATCGCGCGTCAACTCACGGAAAAGGCGTATGGCGCCCTCAAAGTTTTCCGCGGCAAAGCGCTCGCTCTCGAGTCCCTCGCCAAATACCTCCTCGAACGCGACCGCTAACGCCTGGGTGCGCGGACATGCGATGCTACGAAGATCCCAATCTCTTCGTAGCAGCCTGACGTGAGTCGGCTCTCATATTTTCTGCGCGCGCGCCGAACGATGGCCCGTGCGCTCGCCGGCGCGCCAAACGCTCCAATGCGTTTTGAGATCCGCGCATCGCGTAACCGATCGTCAAGCGCGGCGCCACCAGAAACAAATGATCGAACTCACATTCGATGCTACGCGGACCCCTATTTCTCAGTAGCAGCCTGACGTGAGTCGGCTCTAAATTCTTCTTCGCGCTTGCCGAACGATGGCCCGTGCACTCGCCCACGCGCCAAACGCTCCAGTGCGTTTCGGGATCCGCGAAACGCGTAACCGATCGTCAAGCACGACTCCACCAGAAACAAATGATCGAACTCACATTCGATGCTACGCAGACCCCTATTTCTCCGTAGCAGCCTGACGTGAGTCGGCTCTCATATTTTCTGCGCGCTTGTTAAACGATAGCCCGTGCGCTCGCCCACGCGCCAAACGCTCCGAAGCTTTTTGAGATCCGCGCATCGCGTAACCGATCGTCAAGCACGGCGCCACCAGAAACAAGTGATCGAACTCACATTCGATGCTACGCGGACCCCATTCCTCGTAGCAGCCTGACGTGAGTCGGCTCTAAATTCTTCTGCGCGCATGCCAAGCGATTGCCAGGGCGCTCGCCGACGCGCCAAACGCTCCAGTGCGTTTCGGGATCCGCGCATCGCGTAACCGATCGTCAAGCACGACTCCACCAGAAATAAATGATCGAACTCACATTCGATGCTACGCAGACTCCAATTCAACCCTTCAACGCTTCAGCCCCTCACCACCCCGATCGGCTCGTTCCCGATCCGCGACTGAAACTTGAGCGGCTTGTGCCTGAACCACTGGAAAAGCTCGAACGCCTTGATCCGCCACCGCCACCACCGCCCCAACTTGATGACGCGCTCTGCGCGCGGCGTCGCGCCTCTTCGGCTTCGCGGCGACGCCGCCGTTCGCGTTCGAGCCTTTCTTCCTCGGCGCGCCGCAACCGGCGCACTTGGGCTTCCGCTTCGGCGATGGCCTGTTCGGCGGCGCGGCGGCCCGATTCCGCGGCGCGTTTGCAACCGGAGTAATCGCCGCGTTGGAGCGCTTGCCGCGCTTGACCGAGCCAATCTGCGCCCGGCTGGCCGCAAATCATCACGCCGTACGAACCGCTCCACACGGCCGCGGCGCGAACGGCACTGGCCGTCGATGCGATCAAATTCAACGCCGCTTCCGCCTCACGAAGTTGCCCCTGCAACACTGCGGCATGACGTCCTGCCTCCTGCCCAATGCGATCCGCTTCGGCATCGAGCGTTTGCCAATCGCTATGCGCCGTTTGCAATTGCGCGTGCACGTCTGCCAGAGCGGTGGCGAGCTGTTCCACCCCTTGCCGTGACTGAAGAATTTCGGGACTGTCCGGCGCGGCGTCGGTGGCGGCCTGACTGGAAAGGCGGCGAGCCGATTCCAATTGCGATTCTGCTGCTCGGGCGCTCCGTTCCGCTTCGGCAAACAAATCCGCGTCCGTCCCCGTGAGCGCATGGACTTCCTCGAATCCGCGCCGCACCGTTTCCAATTCTTCGGCATGGTGAAAAGGATTTCTCGGCAACAACGGCAATG
>JBFMDG010000111.1:0-13745 GCA_040754135.1 Verrucomicrobiota bacterium | reverse complement strand
TCCGCAGAGTCTCCAGCTCTTCTCCGGCTTTCGCGGTTCCGGCAAGACGACGGAGCTTTTTCGGCTGCGCAAACAACTTCAAATGCAAGGCGGCGCGGTGCTCTACGCGAACGCGCTGGAATACGTCAACCCGGCCGAGCCGGTCGAAATCAGCGACCTGCTGATGGTCCTGGCCGGAGCGTTCAGCGATCGGCTTGAGGAACTGGGAATTTCGATTGCCGAGGAGTCGTTCTGGAAACGGTTTACCGGTTATCTGGAACGCACGACCCTTAACGTGGCGGAAGCCGCCGCTTCGGTCGAAGCTGACAGCCCTGCCAAAGAAGTTCTGGGCGGTCTCAAAGGCGGGATCGAACTGAAACTCGCGGTCAAGGAGACAAGCAGTTTTCGACAGAAGCTCCGCCAATTCCTGCAAAATCGTTTGGGTGAACTCAAAGCAGAAGTGGATGCGTTCGTCGAGGAAGGCGTCAAGGCCATCCGCAACAAATTGGGCGAGGACACACCGATCGTTTTCATCTTCGATAATCTCGAGCAATTGCGTGGCTCAATATCCAACGAGCAGGAGGTGATTCGCAGCGTCGAACGCGTGTTTGCCAGCCATCTCGACAAGCTTCGTTTGCCGTACGTCCACATGATTTACACCGTGCCGCCGTGGCTGAAGTTCCTGCTGCTCGGCGCCAAAGTTGAAATCCTGCCGACGTTTCGGCTTTGGAATAACGATGAGAAGCGAACGCGTTACCCCTCCGGCTGGGACTCGATGCGGAAATTGGTGGTGCGCCGGTTGGAGCCGGACGGTTTGACCGTGCTTTTCGGCCCGGAAGAAGGCGGCCAACCCTTGATTGACGAACTGATCGCAGCCTCCGGCGGCCATTTTCGGGATCTCTTCCGATTGCTCCAGGAGATGATCGTGCGCGTGAAAACGCAAACACAGTCTCTTCCCATCAGCGCGGCAGTGGTCGAGAGCACGGTGCGCCGCGTCCGCGAGGATTATCTGCCGATTCCAATCGAAGACGCGCTCCGCCTGGCCGAGATATCGAAGACACGCGACTGCATTCTGGCCGCGGCATCGCCTCAAGAGGCGGCCAGTACCAGCCGGCTTCTTGATCTCCATCTGGTGCTCTACTTCTCGAATGGCGGGGATTGGTATGACATCCACCCGCTGATCTGCGACGAGGTGGAGCGCATCGTAAAGCGAAGCCAAAGAAAACGCACCTGAACATGGCCATTGCACCAGCCACCACGGGATCGGAGCTTCATCGCTTGTTTGGTGACGAGGGCTTGGCGGAGTGGCGCGCGCTGCTGGCGCATCTCGACTTGGCCGATGGTTTCGCGCTGTTCTTATTGCTGCTGCCGGGCCAGGCGGGATGGGCCATCTGCGAACAGGAACTGCGGGCTCACCTGCTGGCTCGCGGGAAGCCGATGCACCGGCTGCGCTATAGTTCGCCGGAAAATGTGGCGCGGTTGCCGGTTGAGTTGTTGCCGGAGAAACTGGTTCCGGACAGAGGGGCGGTTTGGGTGGATTTGCTGGGACTCGACGGTGGAGCAGAGGAACGCGTTCGATGGCAGGACGCGGTGCGTCGAGCGCTGGCTCTCCTGAACCAGCATCGGAACCGGCTCATCGAGAAATTGCCGATCCCGGTGCTGTTCGTTTCCGAGCCATGGCTCAAACGCGCCTTTCGGGAAGCGGCGCCGGATTTGTGGTCGATTCGCACCAGTGTCGTTCACCTTCAGCCGTCGGACGCGCCGCAAATTGAAACCGGAAAACTAGCCGATCGAATTTCATCGCCAATTGAACATGGTCCGGAAGGGGCAGCCGACCCGGACTATGCGTTTCGTCAGGCGCAGCGCCTCAAGGAGCAAACCCACCTGGCCGCAGCACGAGCAGATCTGCTCCTTCGGGCAAGCTCCGGTTTCGGAAAACTCGGCCGGCATTCGATGTCTCTCGCCGCTGCCCAGGAAGCGGTCACTCTTTGTCGCGAGCAACTCGCCTCGGACCCGGCGTCCTTCCGTCCTTTATTAGCAGGTGCGCTGAATAACCTCGCCATCGCGTTGAGCAAGTTGGGACAGCGTGCCGAGGCACTGAGACCAGCACAGGAAGCGGTGGAGCTTTATCGCCCGCTGGCGCGGCAGAATCCCGACGCGTTCCGATCAGCTTTGGCGAGTTCGCTCAACAACCTGGCGACTTTCTTGAGCGAGCTAGGTCATCGTGCTGAAGCGTTGGGAGCAGCCCAAGAAGCGATGGAGAATTGTCGTGCACTGGCGCAGCGGAATCCCGAGGCGTTCAGACCGGCTTTGGCGATGTCGCTGAACAACCTGGCGTTTCGCTTGAGTGAGTTGGGTCATAGAATTAAAGCGTTGGGGCCGGCGCAGGAAGCGGTGGAGCTTTATCGCCCGCTGGCGCGGCAGAATCCCGACGCGTTCCAACCGGCTTTGGCGATGTCGCTAAATAACATGGCAAATGCTTTGAGCGAATTGGGTCATCGTGCTGAGGCATTGGAGCCGGCACAGGAAGCGGTGGAGCTTTATCGCGAGCTGGCGCGGCATAATCCGGAGGCGTTTCAACCAGATTTGGCGATGTCGCTGAACAACCTGGCGAATGTGTTGATCAGGTTGGCTCGTCGCGCTGAGGGGTTGGGCCTGGCGCAGGAAACCGTCGAGCTTTATCGCGGGCTGGCACGGCGAAATCCCGATGCGTTCCGACCGGATTTGGCGATGTCTCTGCACAACCTGGCGAAAGTGTTGAGTGAGCTGGGTCGTGGCGTTGAGGCGCTGGGGGTGGCGCAGGAGGCGGTGGAGCTTTACCGCGCGTTGGCCCAGCAGAATCCGGACGCGTTTCAACCGGATTTGGCGTGGGCGTTGGCCAGGCACGGCGAAGTGCTGGCTGGAATTCGGAGACACAGCGATGCAGTCGAAGTGCTGGGGCAGGCGCTCACCGAACTCAAACCGCATTTCGTCAGACTACCCGAAGCTTGGGAACATCTGATGAAGCCCTTGGTGGCGCTTTACCTCCGGACGGTGCAATTGGCCCAAGCCCAGCCCGACCTGGAATTACTCGCCCCGATTCAGCAACAGCTCCAACGAATGCAGCCCAAGCAGGAAAGTGGGAATGAACCGCCCGGCGAATAAAACGAACGCTTTCGACCTGATTTCACAAGGTGTCGAAGGGTCCTGGACAATTCCCGCGGGCCTTTGGCTCGCGCCATCTCTCGAGCATTGAAACATGCCTGAGCCAGTCACCATTTCACTGACCGCGCTGGCCATAGGCCAATTCCTGGGCGAAAGCATTGTCGGTGAAGTGATCGGCGGCGAGGCGCACGGGTTGTATCGCGACTTTCTGGAGCGCTGGCGCGATGCTGCCATTGATCCTGAGACCGGGCTGCCGCGGAATCATGATTTGCAGAAAGCCAGCCTGGCGTCCCTCCGCGAAGCGGCGCTTGTGCTGGTCGCGGAACTGGCCGGCCGGCTCGACGGAAAAAAACCGTGGTTGCCCTGCTTGTTCGAACACGTTCGCGCCGGGAATCTTTTTAAGATACCACTCCTGGAGGCCGGCGCGGATCCGAAGCGTCAATGGGTCGAGGCGTTGCGTGCCGCCATCAGCGCGGACCGGTTCGCCTCGATGCACGCCAAACTGCTTCTCAACGAAGACGACGTGCGGCAATGCTTCAGCGGCGGCAATCTCTGCGCGGCCATCCAGCCAAAACTCGCGCAAAGTTTCATAGAGTGGGCCGAGGCCGAAGTGCAGGAAGGGTCCGAGCCGGCGGAAGCGGAAACCCCCGGCCGACAGCCAGCCAATTTTCGGAAGCTGGTGACTGAGGGCTGGCAAGCTGCCGAGCGCCGCGGCAAAGCCATTACGCTCGCCCACGTCTATTGCCTCTTCTTCCGCGAACACCTCAAGACCAACCCGAAAGTCTTCCGGATCCTCGTCACTGATACGCTCACGGCCATGGGCGCAAAGTTGGACGGTCTCGGCGCGAATTTGACGGGCGAACTGAAAACGCTTCGGGAACTGATCGCAACGCTCATTGCGACTCCGAGCAAAATAGAATTCACCGCTTTCGAGCAATGGCTGGAGCCGCAACTGGGCGAAATCAAAAGCCTGCTCGCCGGAATGAACGACATGCTCGATGCGATGGCGCGCGGACAGGAAGTTCTGCGGCACCAGCAGGGGGAAATCCTGGTCGCGATCACGACGCTGCAAATGGAGTTCGCGCGCAACAATCGGACGGCCGCTCAACCGGCGCTGGATCAGTTCCGGTCCTACATCGAACCGCTCAGCCACAAACTCGATTATTTGATCGGCGGCCTGCCGATTCAGCGTTTCCGATTGCCGCCGCCGCCTGAGCGTGAACTCGACTTGCTCCAGGCCAAGCATCGCACCGTCGATTTGCTCGGCCGCACCCTCGACCTCGACGCGCTGACCCAATGGCTGGAAGCAGACGACCCGATCTCCGCGCGCCTCCTGGTGGGCGGCGCCGGCACCGGCAAGACGCGGCTGGCTTACGAACTCCTCTTGCGGGTCAATGTCGAGAAGTACGAGTGGCAATCAGGTGTGCTCAATGGCAGCGATCTCCGGCGGCTGGTGGACAAGACCCACACACCCGATTTCAATTGGGCCGTGCCCACGTTGCTCGTCGTGGACTATGCTCAGACGCTCGCCGCTCCATTGAGAGACCTTCTCGTGGCGCTCACACATAAGAGCTGCGATCGCGTGCCCAAACTCCGCCTGCTTCTGCTCGAACGCCAGCCTGGCGATTGGTTCGATGATTTGCTGCGCGCCGAGGAAAGTCATGGACCGTGTGCTGTGCGCGCATTGTTCAATCCGCCGGCACCGGTTCCACTCACGCCGCTGCCGCAGGGCAAGGTGCGGCGGCAAATCCTGCAACAAACACTCAAACGCGCGGCGGAGATCAACCGGATCAAGCCGCTCGCGCTGCCGCCGGAGGAGGATCGGGCCTTTAATGAATCGCTGAATCACGATCTCTTTTCCCAACCGCTGAACTTGATGCTGGCGGCGCTGGCGGCGAGCGAACTGGGGCTGCTCCCGGCGTTGCGGCGCGAGCGCATTGCCCTGGCCGAAACGCTCGCGGAAAGAGAGCTGCGCCGCGTGGAACGCTTCGCCCGTGATCCGCAAAGCGAAGCGCAAAAACGGGCGCTGCGCCACCTCGCTGCCTGCGCCACAATGGAACGCGGATTCACGAGCACTGAACTGGACCGCGCTATGAAGGAAGAACTCGATGCTCTCCGGATTGTCTGGCCGGATGGCGCTGGCGACGCGGCTATGGTGTTACGCCGCGCCTTGCCTCACGAACGTCTGGCTGTGGCGCCCGTTGAACCAGACTTTCTCGGGGAAGCGCTCGTGCTGCTCACCCTGGCGAAAGCCGACAGAAACGCTGCGGAGCGGAGGCAGAACTGGTGTGCCATTGCCGAGCGCTGCTGCCGGCGCGACCCACTCTCCACGCCGGCCACCTTGCTCCATGCGTTTCAAAACTTTGGACATGACCCCAGATACGGGGAGCCGCTGCTCGCGGCCACCGATGCGCTCATCCGAGCGGGCCTGGCCGATGCGGAACCGGCACTGTTGCTGGGCATCGAGAGCGCGCTGCCACATGAGACCGTTGAATTGCGCGGACGGGCCGCTCAAGTGACTTGGCATCTCTACGAACGCCTTAAATCGGCCCTGGAAAAGGGACGCGATGACCTCTCGCCCGAAGTCGCTCGGTTGGCCAGCAATCTTGGCGTGCGCCTCTCGGATGCCGGTCGCCGAACCGAGGCGTTGGGGCCGGCGCAGGAGGCGGTGGAGATTCATCGCGCGCTGGCGCGGCAGAATGCCGACGCATTCCAACCGGCTTTGGCGAGTTCACTGAACAACCTGGCGATTCGCTTGAGCGAGTTGGGTCGTCGGGCGGAGGCGTTAGGTCCGGCGCAGGAAGCGGTGGAGCTTAATCGCGCGCTGGCGCGGCAGAATGCCGACGCGTTCCAACAGACTTTGGCGATGTCGCTGAACAACCTGGCGAATGTCTTGAGCGAGTTGGGTCGTCGCGCTGAGGCGTTGGGTCCGGCGCAGGAAGCGGTGGAGATTCTACGCGCGCTGGCGCGGCAGAATCTCGAGACATTCCAACGCGATTTGGCGAGTTCGCTGAACAATATGGCGATTCGCTTGAACCAGTTGGGTCGTCGGACAGAGGCCTTGGGGTCGGCGCAGGAAGCCGTCGAGATTTATCGCGCGCTGGCGCGGCAGAATCCCGATGCGTTCCAACCGGCTTTGGCGAGTTCGCTGAATAACCTGGCGATTCGCTTGAGCGCGTTGGGTCGTCGGGCCGAGGCGTTGGGACCGGCGCAGGAAGCGGTGGAGATTCGACGCGCGCTGGCGCGGCAGAATCCCGAGGCGTTCCAACCCGCTTTGGCGATGTCGCTGAACAACCTGGCGACTTTCTTGAGTGAGTTGGGTCGTCGGGCGGAGGCGTTGGGGCCAGCCCAGGAAGCGGTGGAGCTTTATCGCGCGCTAGCGCGGCAGAATCCCGACGCGTTCCAACCCGCTTGGGCGAGTTCGCTGAACAACCTGGCAACTTTCTTGAGCGAGTTGGGCCGTCGCGCTGAGGCGTTGGTTCCGGCACAGGAAGCGGTGGAGCTTTATCGCGCGCTGGCGCGGCAGAATCCCGACGCGTTCCAACCGGATTTGGCGATGTCGCTGAATAACCTGGCGAATCGATTGAGCGAGTTGGGTCGTCGCGCTGAGGCGTTGGGCCCGGCGCAGGAAGCGCTGGAGCTTTATCGCGCGCTGGCGCGGCAGAATCCCGACGCGTTCCAATCGGATTTGGCGAGTTCGCTGAACACCTTGGCGAATGTCTTGAGCGAGTTGGGTCGTCTGGCTGAGGCGTTGGGTCCGGCGCAGGAAGCGGTGGAGATTCGACGCGCGCTGGCGCGGCAGAATCCCGATGCGTTCTCACACGACCTGGCAATTTCTCTCGGAGCCTTCAGCCAGGTGCTCACCGGAATGGAGCGTCACGCTGAAGCGGCGGCGGCCCTGGCGGAAGCGCTTCGCGCGTTGCGGCCTCAGTTCCTCGCATTGCCGGAGGCGTTCGCACCTTTGATTGTGGCGCTCGTGCGGGATTACCTTAGCGCCACCGAAGCCGCCCAAGCCGAACCGGACCTGAAGTTACTCGCCCCCATTTTGGAACGGCTCGAACAAATGCAGCCCACACGGGAAGGTGGATCCCAACCACCTGGCTGACTCGAATTCGTGCGACTGCGATGGCGAACACCGCCGCGTGTGATCCGCATGGCGGCAAGTTAAAGAATGAGGAAGGTGGTCAGATCAACGGCGCCATCTGATAAATTGTGTAGCTCTGCGTAGGAATGGATTTCACTTCGGCCATTTTGTGAAGAAAGGGCTTCGCGTCAAAAACCGATGCGAACAACGGCTCGACGTAAATGAAAAAGATGGGTCGAGGCGCTGATCGCCAGGAGGCTTCCACGCGGTTGAGAAACCGTTCCATGACGCAGGCGTCAAAAGGATTGTAGAGATAGAACACAATCGGTTCGACAGGAAAATCGAATGTCGTGACGTCCGCACAGTACGATTGGATCGAACGACATTGTTGAAGCTGGCTGGAGAATTTTTGAATGTTCTCGAGCGCCACCCGATGCAAATTGGCCGCGAATTCGATTCCAATGATCCTGCGGAATGGGAATTCGGAGGCGAGCAGCAGCGCGATGCCTTTCCCGGAACCGCAATCGATCAATGTAAAATCCGGATAGCAAATCGGCCCCAGATTCGCCAGGGCTTGCTTGAACAGTTTTGGTGACGAGGCCTGATAGTAACTGGCATTGATCGCATGCTCGTGGCGCACCTCCATCTGGCTCACTTTCACAGGGGTGCTTGTGTCCACACCAAAGCGGGCATCGAAGGCCCGAGTTTCCTCTGCGTTTGGATAAGATTTGAGGAAGCGCTGCAATGGCGGAATGAGTGTGGCGAGCACAAGAAGCGATCCCCGGCACAGGAACTCGAAGCCCTGTTTGAATTCGCCTTTGGCCAGCGTTCGCAAAATCAAGCTCGCCACTTGCGTTCCCCGCAAAAACTTTTTGCGAACGACTTGGGAAAAGTTCATGACCCTCTCCTTTTGTTTGAGTGAAGCGATGGCGACATCGCCAGGCTCCGTTCTATCTCGCCTTCCGCAAAACACAATCAGGGCTCCGCCTGAAATTCAGGGTCCCAATCCGGCACGGATTCGGCGGCCCGGCAAACGGCGCGGTATCCCAGTTTACGCCGGAGTTGGCGCGCCAGCAGTCGGCGCTCGGCGGCAATCATTCTGGGATGGTCCGGATTGTTGCGGAGTGAGGGCGCCCGGTAAAAGCGCAGGAATAGCCGTGCGCCTGAATTCTATGAAGTCGCCTTCGTCTGGCGGAGGCGATCGAGGCAGACGGCGATGATGATGACCACGCCGATGATGATTTCCTGCATGTAATTGGGCCAGCCCATTTGATTCGAGCCGTTGCGAAGCACGGCCATGATCAAGGCGCCAATCATCGAGCCCAGAATGGTTCCTGTGCCGCCGCTCAAGCTGGCGCCGCCAATCACGACGGCGGCGATGATGTCGAGTTCGAGTCCGATGGCGACGGTGGGATCGCCTTGGGTGAGCCGGGAAAGCTGCATCAGTCCGGCCAGCCCGAACAAAAATCCGGCCAGCGCGTAGATCAGGATCTTCGTCAGCGGCACGCGAATGCCACAGAGCCGCGCCGTGGCTTCGTTCGAGCCGATGGCAAAAATGTAGCGGCCGAAAATGGTTTGGCGCATGACCAGCGACATGAAAACGGCCAGGCCAATGGCAATCCACACTCCCGGTGGCAACGGCCAGAATTGGGTCGGTTCCACCAGTTCCATCAATTTATTGAGCGGCGATTCCGGAGCATTGACCGTTTGATTGCCGGCGAGCCATTTGGCCGCGCCCCGGGCCACACCCATCATGCCGAGCGTGACAATGAACGGCATCATGCGCAGACCGGCGATGATCGATCCGTTAATCAACCCGACGCCTCCCCCGGCGAGTATGGTGATGATAACGACGGCCAGCGGAGAAAACTCTTTGTTCAACAGCACGGCGCCCACAACGCTGCAAAGCGCGACGAGCGATCCGACGCTCAGATCGATTCCGCCGCTCACGATGATCATGGTCATGCCCAGCGCGCCAATCGCGACAATCACGGTTTGGATCAGGATGATTTTGAAATTGGCTCCGGTCAGGAAATAGGGCCGCACTTCCGAACTCAAGGAAAACAAGCCAACCACGAGGAGCAGTCCGAAGAAAGGGCCGAGGATGTTGAGCAGTTGTTTGACGCGTAATTTGGTTTCCAGGTTAGCCATGAGTTTAATCGGTGCGATTCAAGACGCGCCGATCGAGAGGCGCATCATTTGCCAGGGCAACAATTGGCCTGGCCGCTGGATGGCCGCGCGTCTGGTTGGAGCAAGGCAGCATGTTCAGTTTTGTGCTGGGATTTCTTCGGCAGCGTTTTGCCCGATGGCGGCGGCGATGATGGTGTGTTCGGTCCATTGGCTGGCGGGACGAATCTCGGTGAGAACACCGCGGCACATGACGCCAATGGTATCGCAGACGCCCAGCAATTCGGGCAGATAGGAACTCACGAAAACGATCGCTTTGCCTGCCGCCGCCAACTCGCCGATCAAACGGTAAATCTGAGCTTTGCTTCCGACGTCAATGCCGCGCGTCGGTTCATCGAGCAGAAGAATGCGCGCGTCATGATGCAGCAGGCGGCCCAACGCGACTTTTTGCTGATTGCCACCGGAAAGTTCCGCCACCGTTTGATGCGCGTTGCGGGCGCGCACATCAAGCCGTTGCATCCATTCCTCGGCCACCTCGGTTTGCCGACGCGAACGGATCCAACCGAACTTAGCGATCGGCCCAAAGCGAGTGAGGGTGAGGTTGTCGGCCAGGCTGCGATTCAACATTAAACCTTCCTCTTTGCGATTTTCACTTAACAAGCCGATGCCTTCGCGCAAACGTTCATGAGGATTGGCGCGGGATCGCTCGCGCGAAAACACCAACACCTCTCCCTCCCGGAGCCGATCCAATCCAAAACAGGCGCGCAAAGTTTCCGTGCGGCCGGCGCCAACCAGGCCGGCGATACCGAAAATTTCACCGGCGCGCACGGTCAAATTCACCGATCTCGGTTTCTTTTCTCCGGCAACGTTGCGCAATTCGAGCACGGCTTCGCCCAGGCGATGGGCGCTGCGCGGATAAATCTCCTGAATTTCGCGGCCCACCATCAGCCGGATGATGTGGTTCAAATCGGCCGTGGCCATTTCTCCGGAACCGACGCTCTCGCCGTCGCGCAGCACGGTGTAGCGATCGCAAACCCGCTGGCATTCTTCGAGGAAGTGACTGATGTAAACGATGCTCACGCCGCGCGCTTTGAGACGGCCAATCACGCGGAAAAGATTTTCCGTGTCCACTTGCGTCAGGCTGCTGGTGGGTTCGTCCATGATCAGCAGTTTGGGATGGCCAATCAGGGCTCGCGCAATTTCAACAATCTGTTGTTCCGCCACCGTGCATTGGCTGATGGGAGCATCGAGCGGAATGGTGTCGTGATGCAATTCATTCAGTGCGCGCTGTGCCAACTCGCGGCGCTTTCGACGCTGCAGCCAGCCGAACGCGGACGGTTCGTCGCCGAGCAAAATGTTTTCTTCGACGCTCAGATGGGGAGCGAGGTTGAACTCCTGATAAATCATGGCCACGCCGCCGCGGCGGGCATGGAGTGGGCCGGTCGAGGCAAACCGTTGGCCGTCCAATTCAATTTGCCCGGCATCGGGGGGGTGCGCGCCGCTCAGGATTTTCATGAGCGTGCTTTTGCCGGCGCCATTTTCACCGATGAGCGCGTGGACCTCTCCGGGCGCGACTTCCAGGCTGACATTTCGCAATGCGCGCGTGGCGCCGAAGCTCTTTTGCACGCCGCGCATCCGGAGGCGTGGCGTCATTGGGTCGTCCATGGCGATGCAAAATCCACTGGGTCGTCCCAATCACATGGCGTTAAAGGCGTCATTTTTCTGGCTGTGAGCGGATTGCGTGTTCGGTCGAGAATGGCAAGTCGGCGGGGAGGGCACAAGTCTGGATGAACAGGCGCAGCAATTTTTCGTGGGAAGTTCGGTTGGGCGATTGGCTTTATGGTTCGCGCGCGATTTCGAAGTTTGTTTTCCGATGGTTGCCCTGTGCAAGGCCATTGTGTATGTTGCCGCCGCTAAAAAACCTAAGAAAGCATGAGCACTGAAACCAAAGCCACACCGGAAGCTGATTTGGCAGGCACGCCGCCTGGTTCTGCGCCCGCCGGCGCCGAAGATCAGGAACTGCCCGTGAAAACGGAGTTGACCCCCGAGCAGATCGAAGACTTGAAAAATCGGGCGGCCAAAGCTGATGAAAATTGGGACCGCCTTTTGCGTGTGACGGCCGATTTCGAGAATTTTAAAAAACGCGCCACGCGGGAACGCCAGGACGCAATTCGCTTCGCGAATGAAGGCTTGCTCGAAAAGCTCGTTCCTGTGCTCGACAATTTCGACATGGCGGTTTCAGCCGCGAACACTTCGCAAGTCACGAGCGTGGAATCGTTGCGCACCGGCGTGAACATGATCTTCAACCAGCTCAGAGCGGTCATGGCCGAGGCCGGGCTTGAAGAGATCGAAGCCGCGGGTCAGAAGTTTGATCCGAACTGGCATGAAGCGGTTTCGCAACAGGAAACCGGCGATGTGCCCGAGGGCCAGGTCGTGCAGCAATTGCGCAAAGGGTACAAACTGCGTGACCGCCTTCTCCGCCCTGCTACAGTTGTGGTCGCCAAAAAACCGGCTGCCTGAAGCCTAGCCTATGGCGAAACGCGATTATTACGAAATCCTGGGGATCGAACGAACGGCAAGCGCTGAGGACATCAAAAAAGCCTACCGCAAGCTGGCCATCAAATATCATCCCGACAAAAACCCGGGCGACAAGGCGGCGGAAGAAAAATTCAAGGAATTGGGCGAAGCCTACGAAGCGCTCAGCGATCCCCAGAAACGCGCGGCCTACGATCAATATGGCCACGCCGCATTCGATCCACGCATGCGCGGCGGTTCGCGCGGCGGCGGGTTTCACGATCCCTTCGATATTTTCCGCGAAGTTTTCGGCGGCGGCGGCGGCAGCATTTTTGATGATCTGTTCGGCGGAGGTCATCGCGATCCCGGAGGACCGCAGCGCGGATCCGATCTCCGTTACGACATGGAGATCACCTTCGAAGAGGCCGTGCTCGGAACGGAAAAGGAAATCACCGTTACCAAACTGGAAGGTTGCGATCATTGCCACGGATCCGGCGCCGAAGCGGGATCGTCCACGAAAATCTGTCCGACCTGTGGTGGGCGCGGTCAGGTCCTCATGTCGCGCGGCATCTTCAGCATTGCGCAAACCTGTTCCCGCTGCGAAGGCACGGGGCGCGTCGTTGAAAAACCGTGCCGGGTGTGCCACGGAGCGGGACGCCGGGAGCGCCTCTCGAAAATTAAAATCAAAATCCCGGCCGGCGTGGACACTGGCGCGCGCTTGCGTTCCTCAGCCAACGGCGAGGCCGGGCTGCGCGGTGGCCCGAGCGGCGATCTCTACGTCGTCCTCCATGTCAAACCGCACGATATTTTTCAACGGGACGGCGACGATTTGATTTGTGATGTTCCGATCAGTTTCGTGCAAGCGGCGCTGGGAGCGGACATCGAAGTGCCGACTTTGACCGGCAAGACGCAGATCAAAATTCCGGCGGGAACGCAAAACGGCACCATTTTCCGACTCAAAGGCAAAGGCGTTCGCAATGTGCAGGGATACGGCTATGGAGATTTGCACGTGCGCGTGGTCGTGGAAGTGCCCACGCAACTGAACAGCGCGCAAAAGGCCAAGCTCCAGGAATTCGCGGCTCTATGCGATGCCAACGTGAACCCGATGAGCAAAGGGTTCTTCGAAAAGGCCAAAAGCTTGTTCCGGTGAGGCGCGGCTGCTCCGGAGACATTCAGTTCCACCCCCATCATGCATCGATTCTACATTGATTCTGCAAAGGCGCACGATTCCGTGCTGACTTTGTCGGAGCGGGAAACGCATCATGCCTTGCACGTCGTGCGCGTCAGCCGCGGGGAACGCGTCGTGGTGCTCGATGGCGCGGGCCATGAGTTCATGTGCGAAGTTTCTGATGCGCGGAAGCGAACGCTCGATTTGCGGGTGCTGCAAAAACATTTTATTCCGCCGCTGCCCTACCAGATCACATTGATCCAGGCGGTGCCCAAAGGGAAAACGATGGATCTGATTGTCCAGAAAGCGACCGAGTTGGGCGCGCATCGGATCATTCCAATTCTTTCCGAACGCACGGTCTCGCAAATCGAAGAGGATTCCGCCGCCGCCAAACTGGACAAATGGCAGGCCACAGCCATCGAGGCGATCAAGCAATGCGGTTCGGCCTGGCTTCCGGAAATTCGAACGCCGGTCGCGCCCTCAGCATTTTTGAACAGCGGCGAGCGTTTCGAATTATCGCTCATTGCCACGTTGCAACCGGGCGCGCGGCATCCGCGAGAACACGTATCGGCTTTTCGCGCCGAGAAACAGCGCGCGCCCAAAACGGTGGCCGTGTGGGTCGGGCCCGAAGGCGATTTCACCCCCGCGGAAATTAATGCTGTGCGTTCTTCAGGCGCGTTGCCCATCACGCTTGGACAATTGGTATTGCGCAGCGAGACGGCGGCCATC
>JBFMDG010000110.1:0-13771 GCA_040754135.1 Verrucomicrobiota bacterium | reverse complement strand
ATTCGAAACCGCCTATGGTGTGGATTTCCAAAAGGTCGATCCCCCTCAGCCGGTCGAGTTCGATCTGCTGCCGAAAGTGCCTTATGGAATGACCCTCTTTGCCATCAATGGCCGCGCGACCTATCACGATTTCGGACGTTTCCTCGCCGAATTTGAAAACAACTTTCCCTTCCTGCGGCTGCGCAGTCTTGAACTCGAACCGATCGCTTTCGGATCGACTGCACCGGAAGATCGTGAAGTGCTCCGGTTCAAGATGGAACTCGGTTCGCTGACCAAGACCAATCGATTGGCTCTTTGATCGATTGCACTTCGAACGCCGGGCCAGTTTGCGTTTCGACTCACCAGCAGGCGCGAATTCGCCGCGATTTGACGAGGCAGGTCAGGGGCAGGGGTTCAGCCGGGTCAACTTCACCGGTTCGGTCCAGAAATACGGCTCCGCTTCACCCGCGGACTTCACGTAAATATTTTTCAGCCACTCCGAATTCCGAGTCTCGGGAAAATCGGCCCGGAAATGAGCGCCGCGGCTTTCTTCACGCCGACACGCGCTGCGGGCGATCAATTCGGAAATCTCGATCAGATTGCGCACATCCAAAGCTTGTTGCCAGGCCAGGTTGAAAGCGCGGCCGCCTTGCACCCCCATGTTGCAAACGCGTTCTTTCAATGCGCCCATCACATCGATGGCTTCACGCAAGGAAGCGCCTTGACGAACAATGCCAACGTTCTGCCACATCAATTGCCCGAGTTCTTCGCGCAACTGGAATGGACTTTCACCAGCCGCTCTTTCCAAAAAGGCATCCGCACAAGTTTGAAAGCGGCCAACCTGCTCGCTGTCCGGTGCGACGGGCACGACACGATGCACCCATTCCGCAACTGCATTTCCGACACGCGCGCCAAACACCGTCGATTCGGCGACGCCATTGCCACCAAGCCGATTGGCGCCATGAACACCGCTGGAATCTTCGCCGGCCGCAAAAAGCCCCTCGAGATTTGTGAACCCGTTCCGATCGATGCGCACGCCGCCCATATTGAAATGCGCCGTCGGCGCCACCTCGATCCGTTCGCGCGCCAGATCCACTCCCACGCGCTGACAGCGCTCCCGCATTCCGGCGAAATTCTTTTCAACAAACGGCGCGCCGAGATGCGCAACATCGAGCCACACCGCCTGGTTGCATGTGCCGCGTCCGGCTTGGATTTCGAGAAAGGCGGCGCGCGCCACCAGATCGCGCGTGGCTCGCTCCTTGCGCGCGGGATCGTATTTTTCCATGTAGCGGTCGCCCAGGCCGTTGAACAAAAGCGCGCCGGCGCCGCGCAACCCTTCCTCGAGCAGCGCGCCATCCAGCCGCGAGCCCGGAACCACCATGCCCGTGGGATGAAATTGAACCATTTCCATATCCATGAGATGCGCTCCGGCACGCCACGCCATGGCAAGTCCGTCACAAGTTTTTTCCTGCGCGCACGCCGCCCGGCGATACATCAACGGTCCGGCCCCGGTAGCGAGAATGACCGCCTTGCTCCGCACGATCAGATACTTGCCGCGCCGCATGTCCAAAAGCAGCGCGCCGATCACACGCTGCCGGTTGGGAGACGTGAGCAGTTCAAGACCGCGCGTTTCTTCGAGGCACCGGATTCGGGTATTCAAAACCTGGTCGCGCAATCGGCCCATGATTTCGATCCCTGTCAAATCACCGCGATGCACCGTTCGATCGAAACTTTGACCGGCGAAAGCCTTCTGATGAATGCGGCCATCGGCGCCCCGATCGAAAAGGCAGCCGATACGATTCTCGAGTTCGAGCACGATTTGGGGCGCGTCTTCCACCAGCGTCCAGGCGAGTTCTTGATCGTTGAGGAATGCGCCGCCTCGAATGGTGTCTTCAAAATGCGCCTGCAACGAATCGCGCGCGTCGAGCACAACGTTGTATCCACCCTGAACCATTCGCGTGCAGCCGCTTTTCCCTAAAAGCCCTTTCGAGACAAGCGTGATGTCGAGCCCGGGATTTTTCCAAAACGCATGCAGCGCCGTCATCAGTCCGGCGCCGCCCGCGCCGAGAATCAGAATGTCGGTTTCAAGACGATCGCTCATCCGGCTGTTCCGTGAACGCCTTTCGGTTTCCTGCCCAACAACCAATTCCAAACCGCGCGCAATTGAAAGAAAACCGCGCGTCTTTTGATCCGCTGGATCGAGAGCGTGGGAGAAATGCCCCGCGGACAGGCTGCGCCGCAATTGCCCAAGGTGCGGCAGCGAAATGCGCCATCTTCGGCCGAGGCGATTTTCATTCGTTCCGAAGTGGCGCCATCTCGAGGATCGGCGATGAGGATCGCCGCGCGATGCAATGCCATTGGGCCAAGGTAACGCGGATGCAATGTGGCCAGTGTGCAGGCGGAATAACAGCTGCCGCAATCAATGCACTGCGGTTGATCCAACAGAGTTTTCGCCGCCGCGCTTTCCGGCGGAAGCATTGCGAACGTTTCCAGTCCGGGCCGCGGCACGAAATGCGGCATCGCTTTGCGGTAGGCGTTGAACAACGGTGACAGATCCGGGACAAGATCGCGGATTGACGGCAGGTTGCGCAGCGGTTCGAGGCGCAACGACGGGCCAATGGACTTGACGAGCGTGCTGCAGGTGAGTTGTTCCCGCCCATTGACGACCATGGCGCACGAGCCGCACATGCCCACGCGGCAGGAAAATCGAAACGCCAGATCCGGCGCGGGCCCGCGTTGCAACTCCAGCAGCACATCCAGAATGCTGGCGCGCTCCGCCACCTCCACTTCAAAGGCCTCGAATCGCGTCCGCTCTTCCGAGCCCGAAATCGAATCCGAATCGGAACGGCGAACCGTAACGGCAACGCGTGGCATGCGCGAAGATTATCCAGGATCGAAAATCGAACGCAAACGTTTCGAACCGCGGAATATTACGACCGTGCTTGCGAAGCCGCACTCAGAATCATGGACGTCGAGTTGCAGTTCGAATTCCAATTCGAGGTGGGAGCCGATCGGGCGCTTTGCCACAAAGTTCTCTCCCAGGTCCGGGCCTCAGGGCGTCGCAATAAACTGCACGCCATCGACCACCACAAAGCCATCGGTGCCTTCGTTTGAAACGGTGACAGAAGCGAGATTGCCTTTCGGCAGATGAAATTTCCCGAGCGAAGCAAAGCCGTTGTGGGAGCGGAGGCGTTGATTGATTCGAATGGTTTGCGTCTTCCCCGATCCGGTCGAAATGGTCACCGGCACATTCGTGGCGCGGTTTTCGTGCGGGGGAGAAATCAATACAATTTCGTATTCGCCGGCTTGAGGAAGCGTGGGCCGGTAGGTGGCGCTCGATGCGCCTTTGCTGGCGTTGCCATCGTGCAAATAACCGGGACCCACGCGGCGCATGGCAATGGATCCGGAGGGTTCCCAATGCCCTTTCAATTCGGCGTCGCGATCATCGAGCACGATGCCGCGCAGCGTTTTTGGATCGACCGCCGGCGGGGGAAGCGCGGCGCGGCTCGGTTTCCATTCGAGGATTTGTTTTTGTTCGAGCAGGATGGATTGCAGCCGGCGGGTATCCACCTGTTGAACCGAAGTTTGTTGTTCGATGGCCAGGTTGGCCGCCACCGCCGCGGAATGGCCAAGGACCATAAAAACCGGTTCCATGCGAATCGATCCAAAGGCAATGTGCGACGCCGACAGGCAGACCGGCACAAACAGGTTTTCGCATTCGCTCGCTTTCGGAACGATCGAGCGATAGGCAATTGGGTAAGGTGGAAATCCGCCCACTTGCACGTCGCCTTCATTTTCCACGCGCCCATTCTTCACGAGGCGCTGGCAATTATGCGAATCCATCGTGTACGCGGCCAGGCCGATGGCATCCGGCAGCGCGATGGAATTGCGGCAGTTGTGCTCGGTCATCACGTAATCGGAAATCATCCGCCGCGCTTCGCGCACATAGAGCTGGTGCGGCCAGCCGCCGGTGTCGAGGAATTCATCGCGGGTAAGTCCCCACGATTGCATTTCTTTGCGGAGGCTCTCGGGCAATCGCGGGCTCGTGGCCAGGAAGTGAAGAAAACCTCGCGTGTAATGTTCGTGCTCTTTCCAGAGACGCGCGCGCGTCGCGTAATCGGCTTCGGGATAATCGTAATTGAATCCGATGTGATCGGTGGAAAACCCGCCGTTGTTGTTAATGTCGGTTTTGCCGCCGGGCATCATTTGGATGTGCATCAAATCACCGAGCTGCGGCGGCTTGCCCGCGGCCACGAGCGCCTCGACGTAACGCGCGAGGAGTTCGTAACGGTTTGGATCGTATTTCGGCGGCGGCTCAATCGCTTTGCGGTTGGCTGGATTCTGCGTCAGGACCAGCCGGAAATTGTAAGCCTGTACGGCACGATCCCCTTCGCCCGGCTTGCCGCCATCCCCCGATTGAATCAGCGGAATCAAACCGCTCGAAGCATCGCCCGATTTCACATAAGGATCGACCGGCACGATGAACTGGTGTTTCGGGGTGTGTGCCCGCACGCCGTTGAGCGTTTCATTGTAAGTGGCATTGCTCTCGCGGCCCACGTGATAGGAAACTCCCGCCCGCGCCATCAGGTCGCCTTCGTAACTCGCGTCGATGAACATTTTCGCGCGAAAAACTTTTCCCTGTTCCGCGACGATTTCACGGAGGCGCGCCCCCTCTTTATTTACTTTGGCGATGCGTTGCTGGAAATAAACCGGCACGCGCGCCTCGTTGATCATTTCGAAGAAAATGTTTTCGGCCACGTGCGGTTCAAAGATCCATTGCTCTTCCTGGCCGTAATGCCGTCCGACGCGGCGATAGAATTCGCGCGAGATGCCGCCGATGGCGCCTTTGTTGCCGATGTCGGTCTGGCCAAGTCCGCCGGAGGTCATGCCGCCAAGATGATTGCCAAATTCGAGCAGGACAGTTGTGCGGCCGAGGCGCGCGGATTGCACCGCGGAGGCCACACCGCCTGAAGTGCCGCCGTAAACGCAAACATCGGCTTCGATCACTTCCGCGGCGCGAATCCACGCCATGGCGGTGGCGCACAGCAACATCAAAAACATCATTCGGCAATGCATGCGAACTCTCTATCGCGACCGCGCCCGCCTTTGAAAGCAATTTTGTCGGTAAGATTTGAAGCCGCGTGCGCATGTGGCGCCCAGGCGATTCCAAATCCAAGAGCGTTTGGCCTGATTAAACACACGCCCCAGCTCGAGAGTGGCTTTCAAGTTTTCGGGGCGGGGGCTGCGGCAATTTCGAGGGAGCGTGTGAGGCCGGGACATGAAGCGGCGCACGCAGCCATTTGGCCATTTCCCGTTTGACATTTTATCGGGTGCTTCGTAACTGTGTGGCCGCTTCCGGCGGGAGGATGTTCTTTCCTGCCGAGTCCCTTGTCGGTTCTAGAAGAAAGTTGCTTTATGCATTGCGTTGAAAAATTTCGTGCTTCTCTATCTCTTCTTTTTGCCGCCACCGTTTCTCTTTGTGTCTCCCCGGCTGCGCTCGCGCAGGAAGGCTCGATCGATGGCACTTTTAACAACCCCATTCTTCCGGCGGGAAGCAGTGTCATTGTGCTGCAAACCACCGGCAAGATCCTTTACAACCGCGCCGAAGGATCGGGCAACCTCCCCGCGCGCCTCAACAGCGACGGCACAATAGACACGACCTTCGCGCCCGGCCTCGGCCCGCAAATCATCACACCCGCCATCGACATCGGCACCGTTCACATTCCCGCCAGCACGAACGTCGGTTCGGTCGTAGCCATGGCGGTTCAAGCCGATAATAAAATTTTGGTGGCCGGGTCGTTCAATTACTACGACGGCGTGGCCAGGGTTGGATTGGTGCGTTTGAATCCGAACGGCGATATGGACGCGGCCTTCAATACCGGAAGCGGCTTTTCCGGAGGCGATATCCAGGTGCACTCCCTTTTTGTGGGTCCCGATGGAAAAATTTATGTGGGCGGGAAATTCTCCGGCTACAACGGAGTTTCCCGCACGCTGGCGCTGATTCGCCTGAATCCGGATGGTAATGTGGACGCCAGTTTTGCCGACGCTCCTTCTTTGCTCGCGACTGTGAACTCCATCGCTTTGCTGTCGGATGGGCGCGTGCTTTTCGGCGCTCATTATGTCAGCGGGCTGGGGGTGACTTCGCAGGTGTTCCGTTTGAATGCTTCCGGCGGACTCGATTCCACCTGGCAATCGGGAGCGGGCACCACCCAGGGACATCTCGGATTCGGAGTGGGTTTGCTCGCGGATGGGCGCGTCATGATCTCCGGCGGCTCAGGCAATTACAACGGAGTGACCGTCGATCGAAGGCTCTTTCGATTGAACAGCGATGGCACGGTGGATACGACTTATGTCACCCCCGACATCAAGCTGTCGAACGGCGCCGGAATTGTCGGCAAATTCTTTCCTCAAACGGGCGGCAAGGTTTATGTCAACGGAGCGTTTTCCACCATCAACGGCACGGCTGCACCGGGTGTGGCGCGACTCAACGCCGATGGCACGATCGACACCACCTTCAATGCTGCCGCCGGTGCCGCAGGCGGCGGTTTGGCGGTTCAGCCGAATGGCAAGGTCCTCGTGAGCGGCAGTGTCATCGTGAACAACGAAATCAAATTTTCGATTCTGCGATTGAATGCGGAAGGGAGCGCGGCCACAACCGGACCGGCCATCGTGCAACCGTTGCAAAATCAAACGGTGAGTGCCGGCGCGAACGTGACCTTCCTGGTCGAGGCCACGGGAACAGAACCGCTCACTTACGAGTGGTTTCGCAACGAGGCTTCCATCCCGGATGCCACCGGCCCTTCCTACACCATCAATTCAGTCGCATTGACGCACGCCGGGAATTACCGCGTGCGTGTGTCGAACGCGGCCGGCTCCGCCGAAAGCAGTGCCACGCTCACAGTCAATCCCGCTGCCACCGCGCCAACAATAACGCAACAGCCGCAAAGCCAGACGGTGAATGCCGGAGCGAACGTGACCTTCACCGTGGCGGCCTCCGGGACCGAACCATTCAGCTATCAATGGCACAAGGATGGATCGCCCATTTCGGGAGCAACGACGGCCACGCTCACGCTGAACAACGTCGAGGCCAGTGCTGCTGGAACTTATTTCGTGCGGGTATTCAATTCGGCGGGCAGCGTTCCGAGCGCGAACGCGACGTTGACGGTGAATGCGGTGACCGCCACCGCGCCAACGATCACGCAACAGCCGCAAAGCCAGACGGTGAATGCCGGAGCGAACGTGACCTTCACCGTGGTGGCCTCCGGGACCGAACCGTTCAGCTATCAATGGCACAAGGATGGATCGCCAATTTCGGGCGCAACGACGGCCACGCTCACGCTGAACAACGTCGATGCCAGTGCTGCTGGAACTTATTTCGTGCGGGTATTCAATTCGGCGGGCAGCGTTCCGAGCGCAAACGCAACGTTGACGGTGAATGAGGTCACTGCCACCGCCCCAACAATCACGCAACAGCCGCAAAGCCAGACGGTGAATGCCGGAGCGAGCGTGACCTTCACCGTGGCGGCCTCCGGGACCGAACCATTCAGCTATCAATGGCACAAGGATGGATCGCCCATTTCGGGCGCAACGACGGCCACGCTCACGCTCAACAACGTCGATGCCAGTGCAGCTGGAACTTATTTCGTGCGTGTATTCAATTCGGCGGGCAGCGTTCCGAGCGCGAACGCGACATTGACGGTGAATGCGGTGACTGCCACCGCCCCAACAATCACGCAACAGCCGCAAAGCCAGACGGTGAATGCGGGCGGTACGGCAGTGTTCTCGGTCACCGCCACCGGTTCAGCGCCTCTGGCTTATCAGTGGCGGCGTGACGGCACCAACCTGACGGGCGCCACCAGTTCTTCTTTTTTGATCAGCAATGTGACAACCAACAGCGCCGGGGTCTTTTCGGTTGTGGTCAGCAATGCGGCGGGGTCCATCACCAGCAGCAATGCCACCTTGACGGTCAATCCGGCGACGAGCCGCGTGCTTCAAGCTGCCGACATCGAAACGGTTGAAGGCCGTCTGCGCACCACGGTGCAATTAGCCTCGCAAGGCAACGAAAACTCGATTGCTTTTGTGCTCACCTTTGACCCGGCCGTGTTAAGCGATCCGCAAGTGACTCTCCTGGCAACGAACGCGACAGCGCTGGTCACATTGCATTCTCGGAGATTTGAACTTTTGACGTTGCCCGCGGGCACGACGATGACCACCGACACCTCCGCAGTGAATGAAGGGCGGCTCGGAGTCAACGTCACGTTGCCTGCAGGCACTGTTCTGAGCGCGGGTGAGCAGGACCTCGTCACGGTTTCGTTTGCGCTGGCCGCAGGCCAACCAGCGTCCGCAGCGCGACTCGGATTCAGCAAAGATGCCGGCGCAATCACCGTTAAAAATGCCAGCGGCGAAACGCTCATCACCGCTACAGCCGTTGAACCGACCTTTTCCGCCGGGGCGATTGCCGCCGAGCCGAATTTGCAGACTGGTCTGTTCGAGCAAATCGTTTCCGTCAGCAATCCAGGCAGCGATGCCATCGCCGGTGTGCGCCTGTTCATTCGCAACCTGACGAATGACGCCGCGGGCAATCTGATTCTGGTTTACAACGCCACCTCGCAGACCAATGGGGTTCCTGTCGTCGATTATGGGCCGCTGCCCACGGGCGCCTCGGTCGATTTGACGATCGAGTTTTATGTTTCCGATCGGAACACTCGGCCAACTCCGAGTTATGAAATCATCGCGGCGCCTCCCGGCGATATCTTCCTCTTCAATCCCACGGTGCTGACCGTCGATCCCAAGCGCGTCGTGGACGGAAAATTTTTTGCGGAATTCAACTCCATTGCCGGCCGCACTTATTTCGTTCAGTACAGCTCCGATATGACCAATTGGGTGTCCAGCTTGCCTCCGGTGATCGGCACGGGCAGCCGCGTGCAATGGATCGATAACGGGCCGCCGCGAACGCGCACCAAACCGGAATCGGAACCGATGCGGTTTTATCGCGTTTTGCTCGCCCAGTAACCCACGCTTACCCGCAACTTTGTTCAGCCAACTCATGAATACCACCCATCGACCCTGCATCCACCGCCTCACCCTGGCGCTGTTCTCCGTCGGTTGCCTCAGTTTCGGCCTTTTGGCCCAGGAGGAATCCGAGCACCGCAATCGACTCTCCGTTGGCGGCCGGCTCTTTTTCAATATCTCCGCGCAAATTCGAAATCTGCCCGCGCCGGCTCAACCTGCCGGCATCTACGATGATGGTTTTGTGCTCTCAGATATCAGCGGCAACCGTGGCGGCCGCACCTGGAACTGGGGTTACCTTGCCGACAATCAGGTGGTTGGCGCCAGTCCCAATCGGGCCATCGATATGCACCGCGCGGGTTCGCCGCGCGATGGCCGCATCGAAGATCTGCCCGACGATCCTCAATATGGATTCGATCTCGGATACGGCCGTGATTTCTTCCGCATCCCGCTCGGGGAAAAATCGCAAATCAAAATCGGTTTCGAAATGGGCTTCGGATCGAGCGCCCTCAGCCTCAAAGGGGAAGATACAATCACGGGCAGCGTCACTCGCCGCACCGATCGTTTTAATCTGGGCTCGACCGTGCCGCCGCTGGCGCCATATGCGGGAACCTTTGCCGGACCTGGACCGTTAATCGACGCGGCTGGCGTCGCGCAACCGGACACCACGGCCACCGCTACCTCGCAGCAATTATCGAAGCTCGAAGGAGTGTTTTACGGATTTCAGATCGGGCCTTTTGTGGAAATACCGCTTCCACTCGGACTCGAATTGGAAGTGGCGGGTGGATTCGCGGCCATCAATGTGGATGCGGACTTTTCCTACAACGAATTGCTCACCATCAGCGGCACCGGCGGCCCGCCAGCGCCGCGGATCGACAAAAACTCGGAGAGCAAATGGATCACTGGATTTTACGGCGAAGCGAAACTTTCTTTTCCGATTTATTACGCGACGCGGCTCTACGTTGGCGGGGAGTACCAGGTGTTGGATGACTTTTCCATTCGCGCCGGCAGCAAAGAGGCCACCATTGATTTCGGCGAAGCCCTGGCCGTAAAAGCAGGCGTCACATTTTCGTTTTAGATTCGTGGCTAATGCTTCGCCGGCTTGTGTACTTGGAGTAATTCGACCTCGCTGCGGCTGTGAGTGTCAATTCCGCCTAGTGGGGGGCGGATGGTGGATTTTGAGTGCCGGCAGAATTTTGTTGGCAAGACCGCGGGTGATCTTCTGCGGGATTTCCGCATGGGCCGGATTCCATTCCTCCGGCTTCGGCTCGACGGTCAGTTCCACTGGCGGATTTCTCATGCGGCCAATCTCCTGTAACCGGCCAATATTGATCTCCGTTATCAACTCCAGCAAACGCTCCGGCGGTTGCTGAACATATTGCCGAAATAAATCCCAATGGTCCTCCAAAGGAACAAGCGCGAGGCGGCTCACGGAAATGTTTTGCCCGGCAAAGAGACTTGGTGAAAGGCGCTGGCCATCCCACTTGTCGGTGCAGACGGCGCGAACGATATCTTCTTCTGGCGCCAGAGGCATGTCAGGCTGACAGCCGGCGGGACAGTTGGGCCAGGCCGTCGAAAGTCACCACGCCCTCTTCCTCTGTGGCTTCGCGGTAGAATTCTGCTCCCGTCGCGGTGAATTCGACTTGCACCGGCTTGCCATCACGATCCTCCCAGCAAAGCTCAATGCCGCCGCGGTCAGTCAAAAACACGCTCGGAACACCAGTGGGGAATTGTGCGTCTTCGACGAATCGAAAGAATGCATCGAGTGCTTTTGGAGAAAGCACTTGCCCCTTCTCACCCCAGCCGGACGCATAGTAATTGCGGAAGTGATGGACTCGCCCCCAGCCTTTTGGGCCGAGTTTGCGCAACAGAAGATCCTCGCGGGCCAGTTCGTCGGGTGCGGTGCGGCGTACGGAAGCAACCATTGCCGGTTCTCGCAGTTCTTCCACAAGGCGGTAAGTTGTGGGCAGGCTTTGATAGGATAGCGCAGTCATTTGTAAACCGGGTTCAACTTAGCGAGCAATTCGGGCGTTATCAAGCCGAAGAACAGGCCCTTGATGACCTGGTGCGCCTCGCCAAAACGCGCCAGTCCGTTCTCGAACAAGTCCACGTCCATCGGCCCAAACCAGGCATCCACATCCAGAACGCTTCCGGGTTTCGGCCCGTCCTTGGTTGCGACAATCGCGCCGTTGGTGACGTTCAATCGAATGGTCAGTGCCCCGCGCCGCAGCACCGTCGTCACATCAGTCTGCAAGCCTCGTAAAGGCTGGTCGTTTATCTGAAGGCCCAGTCGGAGTGCCGTGAAAAGGTCGCCCCCGAAAAAATCAATATAGCGGGCGCTCATACGTTCCGTCTCGCCGATAAAACCGGCTGCCTTCAAACGCTCCAAAAGCCAGCCGAGTTCGTTTTCGATGGAGGTCCATCCCGGATACGCGTTTGGCTTGGTGACAAGGCTGACTACGCGGGGACCGAGCTGAATCAGAAATCTTTCGCTCAGAAATTGAATCAGCGGCAAATGGATCAACGCCGAGTCTTGGCGGCGTATTTCTTCCGAGATTTGCGCCACCGGCAGCGTTTTCTGTTCGGGATACTGCTCGCGGATCTGGGCAAAAAGCAGCCCAGGCATCGTGGCCCAGGGCTCGGGACTGACAAAGCGCGCCTCAAAAATCGCTTCCACGATCGGACACGGCTCTATCCTCACAGGCAGGCGTTCCGGTATTTCAAAAGGAAAGGCGTTGCTCATCGTCAATTGAGTGAATTATTCGGTTTCGATATTTGTGAAGTCGGGGCATGGGCGTATGCCGTCAAGATTCTGCGGGTCTGATACTAGCGGTAAAATGCGAATCAATTAACTCCGAGTTTTTCAAAAACTCGGAGTTAATTGATTCCACGTTCCGGAAGATGCTTGCGAAGGAAAAATCACGGCGTTTGCCATACGAAACGAGCGCTTGCCGCGTGAGCACGGGCAGACACTCATTCCGCAAAGATTCCTTCAGATTCCATTTCTTGGCGTTTGACATTCTAATGCGCTGTTGTTGCCGGTTTCCTCATGTGGAACCTCGGCGCAATAAGGATGAGCACGATTACCACGTTGCATTCATCGAATCCACACGAAGAAGTTCTAGCTCGAGTTCGTCGTCCCATCGCTGCTTTCTCCCACAGTTTCCTCATCAAACGGTCTTTTGAAATTCATCCAGTGGGAGGGGTGTAGAGGGTGCTTTCCCTGCGCCTATTTGCTTAAACTCGCGGCTTTCTTTTCCGGCTCGGCGATGGAGTAGAGAAAACGTTCGCCCCGCAAATAGAGCTCCCGATCCACCAGCGCAGGAGATGCGCTAAACACATCCTCCAAACGATTGATCGATAGCACCGCGTTCTCCCGATCATGCCGAAGCACGGTCGTCGTGCCATCGCGGCTCGTGACATAAATCCGTCCCGCCGCACCCACTGGTGAAGCGAAAATAAAATCGCGGATTCCCTCGACGCGAAGTGGATCGCCCCAAGGTTTTCCGGTGATCGGGTCGAGTCGTGACAGGACATTCTGGTTGTGACGCAGGAAATAGAGAGTATCGCCGTAGAGCAGGGGAGATGAGACATAGGGTGTCAGCCGATTGAGCGTCCAGGCCACGCGATCGGTATCGGTGATATCGCCCTTGGCGCGATCGAGCCGGATGGCGAGCATGGCTTGCCAATCGTAGCTGTTTCCGGCGAAGACCATGCCATGGCCTGCGACGGGAGAGGAGACGACGTTGCGAGAGAGGCCGGCGCATTCCCAAAGTAATTTCCCGGTGTTGAAATCGTAACTTCGCACGCGCTTGGTCGCACTCACCACCACTTGCCATTGGCCCTGATGCTCGACCACGAGCGGCGTGGACCAGGATGTTTTTTCGTCGCGCGCGACTTTCCATTTTTCTTTGCCGGTGCGCTTGTCGAAAGCGTAGAGCGCCGATTCGCCTTCGTGATCCCAGCAAACGATCAACGTCTCTTCGTGCAGGACCGGGGAACTGCCTTCGCCATGCGCGTGCAATGTGTGCATGCGGCCCAAATCTTTTTGCCAGATCAAATGGCCTTTCAGATCGAGGCAATACAACCCGCGCGAACCGAAAAAGGCCACCAGCCGTTCGCCATCCGTGACGGGCGAATTCGACGCCAGGCTGGCGGTTTCATGCCCGCCTTCATGCGGAAATTCCTCTCGCAACATTTTCCGCCAGACCATTTGGCCATCGCGGCGGCTCACAGCCAGCACCACGAACTGGTGCCGGTGGGTCACGGGGACGTTGTCGTGCGTGCCGGGCGCCTGATCGTAAAATGGTGGCTGCGCTTCGCCCACGGGAACGGCGGTGGTGAGAAAAACCAAATCGCCATAAATCACCGGCGTCGAGTGGGCCTTGCCCGGCAAGGGAATTTTCCAGCGGATATTTTTCGATTCATCCCATGCGATGGGGGGATCGGCGTGAGGCGCGACGCCGTTGGCCTGTGGCCCGCGCCACTGCGGCCAGGCGCGAAGCAAATCCGGTTTTGCTGCGGAAGCGTTTGTCTCTTCCGCCAGTGAAAACACACTCGATCCCAGCATCGAAATCAGAAACCAGCGAAGCAGGTTGGCCATGTTGCCGCTCTTGTACTGCCCCAGCCCAGGGCTGTCAAACCTGCTGCCGCTTCTGCAGCGATTCCGCACGATGGGGTTTAAAACTATTGTTTCGGACTTGAAGGCTATTTTTTTAGCGGTGCCGAGCCGATCAGAGCGCGACACCGCCACTTCAAGACGACACTTTCCCCGCATGGAATT
>JBFMDG010000109.1:0-13825 GCA_040754135.1 Verrucomicrobiota bacterium | reverse complement strand
GCTCCACCAGAAACAAATGATCGAACTCACATTCGATGCTACGCAGACCCCATTCCTCGTAGCAGCCTGACGTGAGTCGGCTCTAAATTCTTCTGCGCGCATGCCAAGCGATTGCCCGGGCGCTCGCCGGCGCGCCAAACGCTCCAGAGCGTCCTGAGATCGGCGAAACGCGTGGCCGATCGTCAAGCTCGGCTCCACCAGAAACAAGTGATCGAACTCACATTCGATGCTACGCAGACTCCAAATTCTCCGTAGCAGCCTGACGTGAGTCGGCTCTAAATTTTTCTGCACGCTTGCCACACGATTGCCAGGGCGCTCGCCGGCGCGCCAAACGCTCCAATGCGTTTTGAGATCCGCGAAGCGCGTGTCCGATCGTCAAGCTCGGCGCCACCAGAAATAAATGATCGAACTCACATTCGATGCTACGCAGACCCCATTCCTCGTAGCAGCCTGACGTGAGTCGGCTCTAAATTCTTCTGTGCGCTTGCCAAACGATTGCCAGGGCGCTCGCCAACGCGCCAAACGCTCCAAAGCGTTTTGAGATCCGCGAAGCGCGTGTCCGATTGTCAAGCTCGGCGCCACCAGAAACAAGTGATCGAACTCACATTCGATGCTACGCAGACTCCAAATTCCTCGTAGCAGCCTGACGTGAGTCGGCTCTAATAATTTCTGCGCGCATGCCAATCGATTGCCGGTGCGCTCGCCAACGCGCCAAACGCTCCAGAGCGTCCTGAGATCGGCGAAACGCGTGGCCAATCGTCAAGCGCGGCGCCACCAGAAATAAATGATCGAACTCACATTCGATGCTACGCGGACCCCTATTTCTCCGTAGCAGCCTGACGTGAGTCGGCTCTAAATTCTTCTGCGCGCATGCCGAACGATTGCCCGGGCGCTCGCCAACGCGCCAAACGCTCCAGAGCGTTTTGAGATCCGCGACTCGCGTTGCCGATGGTCAAGGGAATTGGAGGATAAGCGACTCTTCAACCCTTCAACGCTTTAACCCTTCAACTCAGCAACCGACTCACATTCGATGCTACGAATTCGTTAGCCATTTAACCATGTAACCCATTTAACTTTTGTAACTCTTCAACGCCTGCACCTTTGCGCTTTGAACTCGACGCTGCCAGAGTATGCCGAGATACGGTGAAAATTCTCATCACAGGCGCCAGCGGTTTGGTGGGCTCTGCCTTAACACGCCATTTCGAAACCAGCGGACACCAGATCCTCCGCGCCGTGCGCCACGAGCCGCGCCACGACTGCGAAATCGAGTGGCATCCAAACAAGGGGGCGTTGAATCCGGCATCTTTGGAATCGCTCGATACCGTGATTCATCTCGCCGGGGAAAATATCGCAGCCCATCGATGGTCGGCTCGTCAGAAACAAAAAATTCGCGAGAGCCGCGTCAAGGGAACTCACCTTTTAGCGGAAACGCTCGCCCGATTGTCGCATCCGCCGGCCACGCTCCTCTGCGCTTCGGCCATCGGGTATTATGGCGATCGCGGCGAGGAACGGCTCACCGAGCAAAGCCAAAGCGGAACCGGTTTTCTGGCGGAGGTTTGTCGTCAGTGGGAAAACGCCACTCAAGCGGCACGGCAAAAAGGGGTGCGCGTGGTGCAGATGCGTTTTGCCATGATTCTCAGCCGGCGCGGCGGCGCATTGCCCAAAATGCTGACGCCCTTTCGTTTTGGCTTTGGCGGCCCCGCAGGCAATGGCCGGCAATTCTGGAGCTGGATAGCAATCGATGATCTGGTCGGCGCGATCGAACACCTGCTCGCTCATCCGGAACTTTCCGGTCCGTTCAATTTTTCGTCGCCGGAACCGGTGCGAAGCCGCGAGTTTGCGCGGACGCTCGGCAAAGCATTGCATCGCCCCGCGTGGTTCCCGGCGCCCGCTTTTGTCTTGCGGCTTGTGCTTGGGGAAATGGCAGACGGCTTGTTGCTTTCCAGTGCTCGCGTGCATCCCGAGCGCTTGATCGAGAGCGGTTACCAATTCAAATACTCGAAAGTGGATCAGGCGCTGTGCGCTGCCGTGGCGGGCCACATGACCTTCCTTTAATTGCGCTCCGGCGCCGACGCCGCATTGCTTCAACGTCGCAGCAGCCGGCCTGATTTCGCCGCCGCATAGCCCCACAACAAACCGGTGATCAAACCCGCCGCGTGATTTGTATTGGCAATTGGAAGGAAGCCCATGAATCCGGCGGCAAACCAGACCAACGCCATCGTCCAATCCTGCGGCGACAGGTAGAGGCCGCATCCCGGGTCATGTCGGCCTCGCATCCAAATGTAGCCGAGCAATCCGTAAACGACTCCGGACATGCCGCCGAAACCGGGGCCGGCGACGAGGTATTGCGCCAGGTTGGCGATGATACCAATGATGAGTACCTGAAGGGCGAGCATGCCGCTGCCGAGGCGCGCTTCGATCATGCTGCCGAGGTGAAAAAGCCACATCAGATTGAACACAATGTGAAGAATGCCGAAATGAACGAAAATCGGTGTAATTAATCGCCAGACTTCTCCATGCCGGACTTCCGGCAAGCCGCTTCGAAACTGACTGATGAAGAGGTTGGCCAGTTCCGCGCTCGGTTCTCCCAATTTGGTGCGCACCGCCACCACCACACAAATGGCCATTAAGGCAAATGTCAGTGGCCCGATTCCGTAGCGGCCATGGCGCGGGAAAAGTTTGCGCCGATCGAAAAAACGTTCGCGCGCTTTGGCGTCGAGTTCCGCTTCCTCTTCCAGGGTGCGCCGGGCGGCTCCGGCGGCCTGGGTGTATTTGCTTTGCTCTGGGTTGAGCCGAAACTCATCGAGAAATTGTCGCCCCCGATCGAGGAGTTCCTCATCGTGAACCCAAATGGCCCAGGCGCCGTTGGTCTCAGACTCGACCTGATTTTTGATGCCTTGTGAAAACAGGAAATCTGAAAACCGCGTCGCGATGTCCTCGCGGTCAAGGTAACCGATGACTCTCATGATTGGGCAGATTGCATAATTCCATTGCGCCGCGCCAAACTAAGCGGAGGCGTCAGGCTGGTCAATGAACAGTATGCAAGCGATGCCAGCATGCAAGCGATGCCGGAGAAGGAAAGGCCTTGCGAAAGATCGGATCTTCCGACGAGGTCTCGCCAAAGGAAAGCCCCACCGCATTGGCAAATGGTTTATGGTGCGAGGTTGTGACTCGCAGCGGCTGTGGCTCCGCAAAACACTTACGAAAAATGCCGGAACTTTCGGCTGCCGGGGACGCGAGCCTGCGACCCCGCAGCAGCGCTGGCAAATCACCACGCGTGGGATTTAGTAGCCTGAAGCGTCTCGCCACCGGGAACGTTGCTGCGGCTTAAAAAGCCGCGCTCCGAACGCACTGGAGCGCGGGTCTGCGATCGGTCTGCTACCGGTAGATGCCTATTCTATGCTATCGGTGGGGGTTAATCGGCGACGGATTCCGCCATTAATTTTTGGTAAACCTGCCGGGCATGATCGTAATCGCGAATCGCCTGCTCTTTTTCATCCGCTTTGATGAACCGTTCTTTTTGCGACCAGCATTGATCCACGCCTTTGAGGCACCATTCGGCACTGCGCCGCGAAGCCCGGATCGGTTTTTCTCCGACACGCACAAAAATTGGGTTGGTATGGGATGAGGGCAGAATTCGCAAAGCGACCCAACTGCTGTGCTCGATATTGACTGGGAACTGAACCTCGTGAATCGAACCGTCGGCCGTCAATTCCTGCTTCGCCACCGGATAGCCATTCACGATCACTTCGACCGGGACTTTGCGCGTTTCGTCAATGCGAGCGCGTTCGATGTCCCAATAAGGTTTTTCCGTGTAACGCCGGCGTTTGATTTCGGGATTGGGAGTTTCGTTGAGGTAAGCGGCAACTTTCGCGGTGAGCTGCACGGCTCCAGCGTTGTTTAATTTCAGTTCACTGCCATTTTCGCCGAGGGCCACGCGCTGGTTATTGGCGCTGGCGGCGAACTCCATCAAATGACTGCGGCCATCGCTGACATAATTGCGCCCCTTCCGCACGCCTTCGCACCAGTCGTCGTAGGTCAGCTTTTTGTCGAGCTTCACGTAAGACCGCCCCAGTCCCACTTTCTCGCCGTAAATGCAGGGAAAATCGGTCTCGCCGCTGATGCGCGTGCGGAAACCGACGTTCAAGGTGTGATACCAGATGTTCAATTCCCAAACGTAGGGCGTGTCCACCGTGGAAATAAAATCGACGGCCGGCATGAGCTTGCCATCGGGACCGGGAATTTCGTGGGTCACATTCATGATGAATTCGTTGGCGCCAATGCCGTTGAACGGAGGCACAATGTAATTCGGCAGCTCGCTGGTTTGCACTTCCAAGCCCCACCCGGAATGCGCCGGACCCGTCACGGCTCCCTGCTTTTTCGCCCAACGATGCGTGTTTAAACAAAGCGTCGGCCAATGATGCTTTGACTCGCCGCCAGGATACATCTGGTCCCGCAAACGCAGCAGGCACAGATGACCCGATTGATGCGAGCCGAATCCGGAAACTTCCACATCGTAACGGAGCAGATAAGGATATTGAGAAACCTTGTCCTCTTTGCCCGTGAAAAATTGTTTCTGATAATCAAAACAAGGACCCCACGTGAGATTGCAACCGACTTTCAAGTCTTCACCCAAACAATGCCGCATCATGTCCGGGGCATGCACACCTTCGGTCGGCCGCTCGTAATGCGCGCAGCCCGCGGCATGAATGTGGTGATCGCCCGACCACCAGCCCAGTTTCGATGGATCGATCCAGCGCTTCACCTTGAACTCGAACGGGCGCGAGTTTTTCTCGACGCGGATTTCGCGCAGTTCCGTGATTGATTCCGGCCCGCGCGAGAATTCGATGGTGTAATCGCCATCGGGCAGCTTCAGGCCTTCGCCATCCGCGCGATAGACCTGCGGATGAAAAGCGAAATCGGGCGCGAGCCGTTTCGCTTGCGACGGATAAACGCGCCCGGCGCGATCTTTGATCAGAAACGATGCGGTGGTGGGTTTGTTGTTTTCGTCGCGGACGCGAAACTTGATTTCGCGGGACGGAAGCGCGGTGAACAGGATATCGGTTTCATTGCGGAATCCGATGTCCTGAGTGCCCTGCCCCACGTTGAACATGAGCTTGGCTTCGCGCTGACCGGGATCGCGGCTGTAGAGCTGCACGATGCGGTATTCCAGTTTCAGCCCGCTTAATTCCGGCCGAAACGGCTGGCGATTGAACATCATCATGTCGAGCCAAAGTTGCGATGCCGGTTTGAGCGGCGGTTTTTCGCGGCTTTTCCGGAAATACTTATCCGACTCCGTGGTGCGCCATGGGGAGTCGTGAACCGATTCAGCGTTGGGACTGACGCCGCGGAGTTCAGCGGTGACCCCGGCTTCATTGTGCACTTTGACGAGGAAATTTCTCCAGCCATGCTCGACCAACTCGGGCTTGGCGGAGCCGGGGGCTACCTTTACGCGCGACTCGGGATTGATATGCACGCCCACGAGGCAATAAGGATCGAGGATTTTCTGGATCGACTCGGCCGCGGCGGCGGGATCGGAAGCTTTGAAGGCTGCTTGCAACGCCGATTTCTCTCCGGCGGGCAAGGGAGTTCCGAGGAATTCGAGCGCGTCGATGAGCCGTTGCACTTGCGCAACGAGCGGTTGAAGTTCGACTTCATCGACGAGCGGCAGAGCGGCGCGGCTGTGAGGAGTTCCGAGCAAGCAGACCGCGAGGAAAAGGAGGAGAAACGCACGAGGCATCGGTTTCATAACGTTTGATTGGATGATTGACGGGTCGGAAGTTTACAGGGCGGCGCGTCCACTGCACAGGAATTTTGATGGCGAATTTTGGCGGCGCGGCGCGGCGGCCCAGCACGGGGGTCGGTGTAAAGATGGCAATCGCGGAGTTTCGGGATTGTCTGAGAACCGGAAGCCGGAACACTGGGCAATTGACGATCAGGATTTGGCAGTTTCGGTAATGTTGCCTGGTTTTGGTTCTTTAGTTTCGAATTGTGTTCGTGGCTCCACTTTTCATTCGACCTGTATTGTTGCGCGGTGTGACTGTCCTTGCGGGAATCTGGCTGCTGATCACGAGCACAGTGCCGGCGCAGATGAGCGGTTTCAGAATCGTCGCGCTCACCGACGATCCAGCGCTTTCCGGAGATGCCTTTAGCGAATTCATGGCGCCCACGATCAACGAGACCGGGCAGGTTGCCTTTCGATCGACGTTGCAAACGGGAGAAACCGAATTCGTCACAGGAACGTTTGTGGAAATGAATGGAATTCTCCGTCCGGTTTTTCGCAGCCGCGATCGGGCTCCAGGCACGCCGTCCTTTATCGCCAGTCCTGGCCAGCCATTCCTCAATCAAGCAGGTCAAATCGCATTAGGCGCCAATTTGCAAGGCGGTGACGTGCACCCGTTCCTGACGAATAATTCAGCGCTCTATGCGGGGCCGATCGATAGGCCAACCCTCATTGCTCGCGAGGGCAGTCCCGCTCCGGATACTACGCCGGGCACCGTCTTCCGATCGTTATCAACATCGTCGCCGTTTGGGAACTTGCTTTTCAATCAGGCTGGCGAGGTTGCCTTCACGGCCTTGCTCAGCGGGCCGGATGTGAATTTCCTCAATGGCATCGGTTTATTTGCGGGCGCGCCAGGTTCGGTGCGGTTGATCACGCGTGGCGGTCAGCTTTCGCCAGGGGCTGGCACTGTTCTGCCAGCGGATACCATTCTTGGACCGAGTTATTCCAGCGGGGCATATCCCGTGCTAGCTCCGGTCTTCAATGACGCTGGCCAGGTCTTCTTTTGCCAGGAATTGCGTCACACCGATCAACAAACCAGTCGCGGATTATTTCTTGGTTCACCTGAAAAAATCGAATTGATCGCCGCCAGCGGTTTGCCGGCGCCGGATATGCCCGCGGGCGTGGTGCATGGTTTTGAACCTGGATTCAACCTCGCCGTCAACGCTGCCGGACAAATTGCTTTCGCGGGCACGCTCGCTGGGGAAGGCATCACCTTCGAAAATGATGATGTGCTCTACGCCGGCCGCCCAGGTGAACTGCGCAAAGTGATGCAGGAAAATGATCCGGCGCCGGAGACCTCCGCGGGTGTTCAGTTTGCAGAATTCAGCGCGGCGCGTGCGCTGGTGCTGAACAACCAGGGGCAGGTAGTGTTTCAAGCGTTCCTCAAAGGAGAGGGCGTAAATGGATTCAACCACGAAGCACTCTACACTGGAAATGTTGCCCAACTCCCGCTCGTGGCGCGCACAGGAGATCCCGCACCCCAAACGGAAGCAGGAACTTTCTTCCACCATTTTTACGGCGCGTCGCTGAATGATCGCGGCGAGGCGGCATTCATTGCGAGTTGGCGCGGAGATCCGATCACGAATTCTCCGGTAACTTCGGCGAATGATTTTGGCCTCTTCGGATATCACCCCGAGACCGGTCCGGTGCTCCTCTTGCGCGAAGGGGATGTTCTGGAAGTGACGCCGGGAGATTGGCGCAAGGTCCAAAGCATCGCCTTCAACTCTTCGAGCGCCGGTCATGACGGCCGCATGAGAGGACTGAACGGACAGGGGCGGCTCACTTTTGCGGTGCGCTTTTCCGATAGCAAATCCGCGGTTTTGGTGACGACGCAATCAATTCTGGGCTTTGCCCCCGCGACGCCTTCATCGCCGAGAAACATTTCTGTGACTCGCGATGGCGCCAACATGCGGGTGACCTGGCGCGGGACACCGGGCGCGGAGTATCGCGTGGAAGTTTCCTCGAATCTTATCCATTGGAGGACGCTGGTCTTGCGAGCTGCGCCCAGATTCTCCGGCATTTTTGAATTGATAGAATCGATTCCTGCTAACAGCGATCAGCAGTTTTTTCGCGCGGTTTATCCGTGAACGCTGTTTGGCTGAAAAAATTCTGGAAGAGCCCTGCTGCTGCAAACGAAAGTAACTCCACCCTTTCACCACGGAAGCGAAAACGTCTTCACGAAACTGAAACATTTCATCGCTTCGATCACGCCTTCCTTGATGCCCAGTCCGCTGTCTTTGATGCCGCCGAACGGACTGCTCTCGATCCGAAACCCGGGCACTTCATTGATGTTCACCGTGCCGCAACGCAGTTCGCGCACGGCTCGCAATGCCCATTCCAGGTTGCGCGTCACCACCCCGCTGCTCAAACCGTAAGAGGTCGAGTTCGCCAGCGCCAAAGCATCGTCGAGATCTTTCACGCCCAGGACCGGCGCCAAAGGGCCAAACGATTCGCACACCACCATGCGACAATCGCGCGGCACCTGAGCGATCACCGTTGGTTCAAGCAGCGCGCCCTGCCGCCGCCCGCCCGCCAGAACTTTCGCACCGGCCGCGACCGCCTCGCGCACCACTGTTTCCAGATAAATGGCGGAGGCTTCATCGATGACCGTGCCGACGCGCGTGGCTTCATTCATTGGATCGCCGCAGGAGTATTCCTTTGTTTTGGCGACGAGAGCCTCGGTGAAAGCCTCGAGAACTTTTTCCTGCACGAGAATGCGTTTGACAGCGGTGCAACGCTGGCCGGAATTGCGAAAACTGCCTTCCGCCGCCAGGTGAACCGCCCATTCAAGATCCGCGTCCTCCAGGACAATCAATGGATCATTGCCGCCGAGTTCAAGAACGACCTTTTTGTATCCGGCGGTTTCGGCAATGCGCTTCCCCACCGCAACACTGCCGGTGAATGAAACAATATCCACCCGCGGATCGCGCACGAGCGGCACGGCCACTTCGTCCGCCGGCCCGAGCAATACACTCAGCATCGGTCCAGGCAAACCAGCCTCGTAAAGCAACTCCGCAAATCGCAACGCCGTCAGGGGCGTTTTCTCCGACGGCTTCAAAATCACCGGCGTCCCAACCGCAATCGCCGGAGCAATCTTGTGCGCCACCTGATTGAGCGGATGATTGAACGGAGTGATGCAGACCGCGCAGCTCAGCGGCTCCCGCAACGTGAATATCTTCCTCCCCTTCCCTTGCGGCGAAACGTCGCAGGAAAAAACCTGACCGTCATCGCGCAACGCCTCGTGCGAGGCGAAGCGCAAAACATCCAGGGCGCGCCCAACCTCGTAGCGCGTTTCGCGCAGACACAAACCGGATTCGCTGGTGATCAGGCGCGCGAACTCCTCGCGCTTCTGATCCAATAAATGCTGCGTCCGTTCCAAAATTTGCGATCGCTCGAAGCGAGTCAACGAAGGGCGCGTTTGCAAAGCCGCCGCAATGGCGCCTTCGGTGTCGCCGCGACCGGCCAGTGCGACCGAGCCCGCGGCCTCGCCACTGTAAGGGTTGCGAACCGTCAGTGTGGCGCTCGAAACGATCGGTTTCCCCGCGAGAAGGCTGTGCAGTTTCATGATGTTGAAGAAGGCCCGGGCTGAAGCCCATTGATGGCAAAATCGAACACATCGAAATTCCGCGCATCCCCAGCGGCGCGCGCGGCATATGCGCTGGCCAGTGGCGCGCTGAACATGAAAGGAACCATCTCCTCGTATCGGCCGCCATGCGATCGCAAAGGAGCTTCGAGCTGCGAGAGATCGTGGTGTTCCGGAGTCCTTCCAAGAACCACGTCGCGCCCGGAACAAACCACCAGATCACCCATGCGATCCGGCGGCAATTCAAGCAAACGCGCAGCCGTGGCACGGTCGTGGGCTTCGGTTATCCCGGGCTGGCGCAGCAAAAACGCGATCACGTCCTGAAGTGAAAGGCGCGCAGCCGCATCGGGCGGAAGGTGCACTTGCGCGAACGAGCCGAGGGCGCCGTGGTGTTTCACGTACGGATCGGTAATCGGCAGGATGACGCGGAAACCGCGGCCGAATTGTTTGCTCAGGAGCGTTTCGAGGTAAATCACTTTGGGCGAACCATCGGTATTTTGCTTGGCGTTCATGCCGTGATCCGCCGTCAGCCCGAGCACTGCGCCTCCTTCCAGCAAACGCCCGATCTCCCGATCAATGGCCGCGTAAAAATCAATCGACTCCGCCGCCGTAGGCGGGAACTTGTGCTGCATGTAATCGGTGGTGGAAAGATAAACAAAATCAGCCAATCCCTTTTCCAACAGCGCTACGCCCGCTTGCAGCACGAACAAGCTCGCCTCCGCGCTGTAAATGGGCGGCGTGGCGCGCCCGACGAGCTCTTCGACAGCGCTGATCCCGTGCGATTCAGCGCGCGCGAGGTTGGCCTTCTCCGACGAAAACGCGATGCCGCCATTGGGGCCGATGAGGCCGGAAGCGAAAATGTCGCGCAATTTTTCCTTCGCCGTGATCACGGCCACTTTGCGTCCGGTGCGCGCGGCGGCGGGGAAAATCGTTTCGGCGCGGAGATAAGTGGCCGAGTTCATCATCACTTCCTCACCTTTGTTCACATCGAAAAAGAAATTGCCGCCGATGCCATGCACGCTGGGCGGCACGCCGGTGACAATGGAACTGTTGTTCACGTTGGTGAATGACGGCATGGCCGAGCGCGCGAAACCGCGATAACCGGTCACGCACATGCGCTTGAGATTCGGCATTCGATCGCGGGCCAGGGCCGCGTCGAAATAATCATCGGCCGATCCGTCGAGGCAGATGACGACAACGGGCCGGTCCGGTGGCGCGTAGGTGCGGCCATTCACGGCAAACGGCGTGGTGCTGCATGATGTCATAATTTTTGAAAATCGAACCGGCGCCTTCGTGGCGGATGAGTCCTCGCGGACAGGTTACAGCGGCGCCTCGCTGCCCGTTCGATTTCCGAGTGCAAACCGAATCCCGCTCATTTCAACTTCACTCCCATGTCGCGGATGACTTCGCCGATGGCGGAGACGAGTGCGCGCATATCGGATTCGAACAACCTCCCGATCGAGCCGATGCGAAAGGTGTCGGCCTGGCTGATTTTGCCCGGATAAATGATGTATCCGCGATCGCTCAGCCGGCGATAGAACTCCTGGAATGTGAAGCGCGGATCGCTTGGGAAATAGAACGACGTGATGATGTAACTTTGCACGTTGGGATCGAGGTAAACGCGGAAACCCAGTTGCCTCATGCCTTCGAGGAGCACTTCGTGATTGCGGCGATAGCGGGCGGCGCGCGCGGGAATGCCTCCTTCCTGCGCCAATTCACGCAAAGCCTGCGCAAAGGCGAGGATAGAATGTGTGGGCGGTGTGTAGCGAAATTGCCCGTTCTTCTCGAAACCTTTCAATTGCCCCAGCAGATCGAGACTGAGGCTGCGCGCACAGCCTTCGCTGGCCAGGACTTTTTCACGGCGTGCAATGACGAACGAAAATCCGGGAACGCCCTCGATGCATTTGTTCGCCGAAGAAATCAGGAAATCGATGCCGCCAGACACCAAATCAATCGGGATCGCGGCAAAACTGCTCATGGCATCGACGACGTAAGTTTTGTTATGGCGCCGCGCCACCTGGCCGAGTTCAGCAATGGGATTAAGGATTCCGGTGGTGGTTTCGCAATGAACTGCGGCGACGTGTGTGATTGCGGCGTCGCCCGCCAAAGCGCGATCGAGCGCCTCGGGATCGTTCGGCGTATCTTCGGGCGTGCGCAGCACATGATGATCGATCCCGGCATGTTGCAGCATCAGAACCATGCGCTCGCCATAGGCACCATTGGCCAGCACAGCCACTTTTCCGTTGCGCGGCACGCAGGTAGAGAAGACCGCTTCCACGCCGAAGGAGCCGCTGCCCTGCAACAAAATCGCTTCGTAACCGTTTTCGCGCGAGACGCCGGCCAGGGCGAGCAACTCCTCCCGGATTTGTTTGACGAGGGCGTTGAATTCGAAATGCCAGGAACCGGCATCGTGCAGCATGGCTTGTTTGACCGACAAACTCGTCGTCAAAGGTCCGGGCGTGAAAAGCAATTTGTCGCGGGCCGCCGGCAAATCAGAATTCATGGGGCAATTAAGCGGTAAAAATAAAAAATGAAAACAAAATTGCGGCCAGTGCTCTTCGAGCTGAAACCTCTGTTCGAATCGTTCCATCACGCCACACAGCGCTGACGCAGGTTGCATTGATGGAAAAAGAGAACGGCCCGGAGTGAGAAAGTTCTCCAGGCCGTTCCAATGGGACTTTCAGGATTTAAGTCCTGAATGCAACCATGACTGTGGTTGTGTCAGGGAACTCGGCCAACGCGCAGGAACAAGGTCTTTTCCGCCGCCGCAACCTGCAGCGTGTGGCTCAAGGTGCCTTCCGCTCCGGAAATATCTGTCACCACCGGCTGCCAATTGCCGTCGCCACTGCTCGCTTCGATGGAATAGTTGTAGGCAGTGGAGCTTTCCCAGGTGAGCATGACCCCCTGCGGTCCGGATTGTTTGGCTTCAACGATGCGGAAGGAGGCTTTGAAAGGTTGCAATTCTTCGCCCAGGGCCCATTTCGCCGCGCGCACAAAAATGACGCGCCCGAGTTCGGTCACGGCATTGAAAACGCGCCGCGAACCGCCGGAACCGTTTTCGTTCGTAAACATATGAACGAGACGCGCACCAGCCGCTTGTTCATTGGCAAGCATGCCGCCCTTATCCACGACGGCCAGGCAGGAACGCTCCGGCGTCCCGTCCAGCACTCCAAGAATGGTCGTGCCCGGCGCCTTGTCGGCCACGAGCTGCGTGCACCAGCGGTATTCATAATTCTTCTTTCCACCGGTCGGCACGTGCGATTCTTCCTCCGGATATTTCTCGCGGAAAATGCGAACGCGCCCTTCGGAATCGAGCGGAATGCCCGCCATGATCGGGTGGTTCGGGTCGACAACCTTCATGAATTTGGTCGCATTGTTGCCTTCGTTGGGGTCAGTGCTTTGCGTGCCGTTGTACATAAAAATGCTGCCAACGCGTCCGGCGTTGTTGCCCAGAGTCACATGTTCACCCATCATGACCGGCACGTCAGCTGGAGCCGCCTGCACATCCGCGGAGGAACTGCTTCCCGAAAAGATGATGAGGTCGATCTTAAAGTCGGCGTTCGCCGGAATTAAAAAGTTCGGGTCGCTCAACAACACATCCGCGGCAAGCCGAAAGGAATAACCGTGATCACCGAGCAACAACCCCATGGCCACATCGCCCGGCGTGGTCTGGCCCGGCCCGCGTTCTTCGAGGTGATCATTGCCCAAGCTGGAATCAAGATTCTTGCGGCTGCTGATCATGATAATGCCTGCTTGCATTTGCATGCAGCTGGCGGTGGTCATCGCCAATGCCAGGGCACTGGCCCAAAAAGACTGCTGTCTCATGTCTTAACTCTCCTGTTGCCGCATCGAGCGGCGGGTTGGATCCGGCACTTGGAGGAGCAAAGGTCGGATGCGGATGCGCGGCTGATTTGTCGTCTTCAAATACGATGGGACTGCTCCCCCAAATTGAGTCCACCGGCGTTGGCAGGTTGAAGACGCCACAGGCGGCGATTGTGCGCTTGACTCCAACCGCGCGTCAATTCCAAACCGGACTCCTCGGACTCCTCAACGGTCGATCGTGTTGAGCGGACATCGCACGGCAGTGATATGCAGCACGTGCAAATGCAATTCCAACAAGGCCAGTGCCAGCGTGTCCGCCCCGGTGCGGCTTTCATAATGCGCGGTCTGAAAACTGGCGCGAGGCAAAGCATTTGTTCCCCAAAACTGGTCGAGAGCCAGTTCGCCTAACCGCCGGGCGCAATCGAAATAATCCCGATTGGCACTGTGCCGCCACGCTGCCAATTCGAGACTGATGACCTGGCCCAGCGTTCCGGGCCAAACATCATCCTCCGCCCCTGGAAGCGTCTCGAGATACGCATCCGCCGCAGCCAACAAAAGATCCCGATACGATGTAAGTCCGCTGTTGTCGTATCGCGCGACGCACATCATGCCCACTTGCGCGGTCGTGGCTTGTCCGG
>JBFMDG010000108.1:0-13825 GCA_040754135.1 Verrucomicrobiota bacterium | reverse complement strand
AACAAAACCTGCCTTTTACCCGTTGAACCGTTCTCGGCACTCCGGCAATCGAGCTTACAAATTTGTCACTTTAAGTTTTAACTTTTAACCGCTTTAGAACCCCATGCGCGTCACCAACGCTCCCGCTTCCCGAAAACGCCGCATTCGCACATTGAAAGCCGCCAAAGGCTTTCGCATGCGCCGTTCGAAACTTTACCGCTACGCGGCCGATGCGCTCGATCACGGGCGTCAATACGCCTTTCGCGATCGCAAGACAAAGAAACGGAATTTCCGCGCCCTCTGGCAAATTCGCATCAACGCCGCCACACGCGCTGCTGGCCTGACCTACAGCCGATTTATGGAAGGCTTGAAGGCCGCGCAGGTGGGGCTCGATCGTAAAATCCTCGCCGACCTGGCTGCGACCGATGCCGCAGCCTTTAATGAATTGGTGGGGGTGGCGCGAAACGCCCTGAAAACCAAGGGCGTGCCCGCTCAGGCCTGAGCCCATTGCGGTCCCAATCCTGATCATTATTTCCGCGCAGTCCCGGGCGGTCGGTCGAGCAATCGGCTGACCGCTTTTTTGCTGATGCAACGCCTCGCAACCTCTATTCTCACGCGAAAAGCTTATGTCAGAATTTCTGGCTGAGATTGAACCTTTGAAGGAAGCCGCGCTCGCGGAACTCAAAAGCGCCAAAGATCTGGCCGCTCTGGATCAGGCGCGCGTCGCTTATCTCGGATCCCATGGCAAATTCACAGGGTTGCTCAAACAACTCGGCGCCTTGCCAAAGGAAGAGCGGCCCGCTGCCGGCAAACACATCAACGAAGCCAAAGCCGCCCTCGAAACCGCCCTCGCCGAAAGACGCTCCGAACTCGAACTTGCGGCTTCCCTGCCAAAGGAACCCACCGATTTTACGCTCCCCGGACGCCGCCGCGCCCTGGGCAAACTGCACCCTTTGACAAAGGTCACCGAAGACATCGTGCGCAGTTTTCGGAAGATTGGTTTTGCTGTGGCCGACGGTCCGGAAATCGAAGACGAGTATCATTGCTTCGATGCCTTGAACACCCCCGCGGATCATCCGGCGCGCGACACTCAAGACACCTTTTACCTGGAGAGCTCGACCCGGCTCCTTTTGCGCACGCACACGACATCCGTGCAGGTGCGCGTGCTCGAAACTCAGCCTCCTCCCGTCCGCATCGTCGTGCCCGGCCGCGTTTACCGGCGCGACAATGCCGATGCCACACACAACCCGACGTTCCACCAGATTGACGGAGTTTACGTGGACCGCGGCGTCACGGTCGGCGACCTGAAAGGCACGGTGGAATTTGTATTTCAGGAATTGCTTGGAAAGGATGTGAAGATTCGGTTTCGGCCGCATTATTTCTCCTACACAGAACCGAGTTTCGAAATCGATTTTTCGAGTTCCTTGGTGCGGAAGATGGGCAAGGAATGGCTCGAAATCGCCGGTTGCGGCATGATTCACCCGCAAGTGTTCGAGAATGTCGGATACGATCCCGAACTTTGGACGGGATGGGCCTTCGGATTTGGGATCGAGCGCATTGCCATGATCCGGTATGGGATCAATGACATCCGGCTCTTTTACGAGAACGATTTGCGGTTTTTACGGCAATTCTGAGCGATCATTGCTCCCGCAAAAGCACCACGCGATAAAAACGATGGGCGCGGCCCGCTGAGTCCGGATCCACTTGCGCACTTGAATTGGACTGGGCTTGCACCGGCTCACCCAGATTGAGCCAGCCCTCTGTCTGAAGATGATCTTTGTAAAGCACTTGGTACCGCTTCCCTGCCACTGATTCCCACAAGACAACCGTTTGCCCGTTCGACAGGGCGGTGACAGTCACCACCCGCAAAACCGAGGTATCATTGATTGGGTTTGTGCCCGCCAAAAACTCAGCCGCATCGCTCAGCCCATCTGCGTCGGCATCGAGTTCCCCGTTCCGAGACAGATCGCTGAAGTAAGTAAACTCCCAACCGTCATCGAGCCCGTCCGCATCCGAATCGGCCGAGCCAAAACGCACGACAAAAAGATCGCTGCTGTTGTTGAGATCGGCTGCAACCAGATCCGATGCGAAACTTTGAAAAACGGCCGTCCGGCCATCGGCGCTGCAACTGACGTTAACCGATGGGCCTTGGCCGCTGTTTGACTTCGAGAGGTTGCGGCTGAGCATCACATTTTGCTTCGTAAGACGGTCCCAAATAAAAATATCGGAGAAACCGTTTTCATCGTTTGGAACCAGATCGGGCGCTTTGCTTTCGAAGAAGATGGTTGCGCCTCCGGCCGCGATTACGGGTTTGATCGAATCACCCGTCCCGCCAATGGTCGCCCCGCTTTTGTGGCTGACCATTTCGGTTTGCCGTGTCGCGCGCTCCCAAAGCATAATTTGTTTGATACCGGTGGTTTCAAATGCGACGACCTTGCCGTTATTACTGATCACCGGGTTGACGCAATTGGTGCACACCATTTCGGATTTGCCGGTCAACCCGTCGTAAAGCACCACCCCTGGCCTAGGCGAATTTGGATTCGCCGTGAACACAATGGCTTGTCCATTGTCACTGGCCGCGAATGCGCCGATCTCACCGGAAAAGGGAATGACGCGTAGTTCACCGGTGAGCAAAGAGCGCGCATACAGCCGCCCGACATTGCTTTTGCCTGGAATCAGATTGTTCGGCGTCGCGGCATAAAAGAGGACCATTCCTCCGTCGAGCATCAGGGGAGATCGAGCGCCTTGATCTCCGGCTTGATCACTTCCTTGCACCTGGCTCGCGAGCATGGTTTGTCCGGTGAGCAAATCGCGCACAAAAACATCGGGCCGATTGTTTGTGTCGAGTTGCGAAACCAAATTGGTCGCCAAACTCTGAAAGGCGACCCATCGGCCATCACCGCTGATGCTCGGCAGGGAGGAAGCTCCCATGGCGCTGGCGGTTTGATCCCGATTGATGCTCACCAATTTCGTTTGGCCTGTGCGAAGATCGCGCGTGAAAATGTCTGGAGCCTGATTGGTATCCCCTGGGGCGAGATGATCAGCCATGCTGACGAAGGCAATCACGGTGCCGTCGCGATTGAGGACTGGGGAATGGCTAAAGCCGTTCGCGAGCTGGCCATCAGTGGAAACGGTAATGGTGTGGTTGGTGCCAAAAAGCAGATCGCGCAAAAAAAGATGGCTGGTTCGCGAGGCGCCCGACGTGAGATTTGGGGCCACGCTTGCGTAAAGCACAAAGCGGCCATCGGCACTCAATGCGGCGGGGCCGAGCGCACTGCCGCCAGACAAAAGATTGTCCCCGGGTTCAGCAGGCAGGGTCGAGACCAATTCCGTTGTGCCCGAAACGGTGTTTCGAGCGAAAACATCCGTGGCATGATTGTGATCTCCGGGAATGAGGGAGGAATCAAAAGCCTGAAAAGCAACCACCGTCCCGTCATGGCTGGCATTGGGAAAATGCACGCTTTGCTGGGACGGCTGTCCGTCACTCTGACTGATCAAGCGGTTGATCCCGCTGGCGAGATCATGCGCATAGGCCTGCCAGGAGTTTTCTCCGGCCGCCCCCGCGAGGTCACCCGCCAAGCTGCAAAAAATCAACGTGCCGCCATCAGTTGTAAATTGTGGAAAATCAGAATGCCCGGCTGCCGGTTGCCCCAGCGCGTTCGTGCTCACAAGTGTGCGTTGCCCGGAATCGGCGTTCCAAAGCCAAACCTGATTCGATTGCTGATAAGCAATCCATTTCCCATCGCGCGTCATCGCATGCCGAACCGCTCCGAAACCCAAGGAAACATCGCTCACCAACCGCGTCACGCCCGAGTCCACATCGCGCAAATAAATTGACGAGTAAAGCCTCGATACCGCATCCGAAGTCAAATCGGTGGCATAGCTCGAAAATGCGACAAACCGTCCATTGGCGCTCAGCAAGGGATTTTCTGAATGACCGTTCGCGGGCAGGCCTTCCGGATTGGCACTCACAAGAATGTTCGTCTGCAATAAACGATCGCGAAGAACAATGTCGTCGGCGCGATTGCTGTCGGAGGGGACCGCGTTTGTGGCGGCCGTGCGATAAGCGACAAATCGGCCGTCATCACTGATCACGGCGTGCCCCGCGATTTCCAATATGGCATCGGCAGCTCGCGCGCTTTCAGAATTTTCAAAGTTGAACGAAATCAACTCCGTGGTTTTCGTTTGCAGATCCCGGACAAAAATGTCGATGCCTTTGTTCGAGTCCACGGGCGCCAGATTGGTTGAGTTGCTCTCGAAAACCACAAACCGGCCATCCGGAGTGGCGGCAGCCGCTTGCGAGAATGAATGGCCGGAACCGGTTTGATCCCGGTTTACGCTGATCAATTCCGTAACGCCACGCACCAGGTCGCGCAGAAAAATGTCCGTGGCTTTGTTCTTGTCGTCTGCAACCAGATTGCTCGCGTCGCTCTCGAACAGCAGCTTCACGCCTCCTTCGATGAAACCGCTCGCGCGCGAAGGCCCGTTCCCCCGCCGGCCGAGCGGATCGACGCTGACCAGGATCGTCTGTTTCAGCGACAAATCCCGAACGTAAACATCAAACTGAATGGGCCGGACTCCTTCTTCGACCAAACCTGGCGAAGGCATTCCGAGAAGGGCTGCCCCGCTGGAAAATGCCACGCGGCGTCCGTCCGGACTGACGATGGCCCCGCCGGAATCACCCCCTGCCGGAAACGGGCTTTTGAAAGCGCTGCGCGTAATCAGTTCCTGAGAAAAAGCATTGGCCGAAAGCGCGGCCAACATGAGAGCGAGATGCCATCGAGCATTCATTTGCGCATGGACCCTGTGAAAATAAGATCCCTGAAAGGAATGAACGCGACCGCCTTCATACGTGATTCGCAGAGTGTGCTATCAGAAAAAGCAGCCGTTGCCAAGCGGCAAGGCCAACGATCCAAAATTTCCCTGCGCGTTATGCCTGTTAGTAGGTCCCCGGTTTTACGCGCGATGTTGAAGATGGATCGGATAGGCCTAACGAGACGTCTGGACAGAAGCGAGAGACCAGTCAGGCGCACTCGCGTTGCGGCTGATATTGCTTGTCGTCCGGCGCAGCCGAATTAAGATTGGCTTCGTTCATTCGATGATCGTGCCGGTCATGGCATACGCGCTATGAAAGCCTCTTCGAAAAATGTTTGCTCGATTCCCCCGCTTGGCGCAACCGATCCCAATGCCTTCACCACGCTTGATCTGGCCGTGACAATGGCCGTGTTAACGGTGCTCTTGTGCCTGCATCTCAGCTCGATGGCCAATTCCTCGAACACCACACGCCATGCGCAATGTGCCAACAACCTCCGCTTGCTGACATTGGGCTGGGACCAGCATGCCGCCGATAATCAGGATCAACTGATCGGCGCCGCTCCCTGGACGCTTCAAAATCGTCCGATCGAAGATTGGACAGGATCGCATTGGCTGACGCTGAACAATCCGCGCGATGCGAACAACTGGGATAGCGCCACCATCCGCAAGAGTCCATTGTTTGCATACGTGGGAAGTGCAGATGCCTGGGTTTGTCCGTCGGATCCAAGTTCAGCCCAATTGCCCAGCGGCGAAAATGTGCGGCGTGTGCGGAGTTACGCACTCAATGGATGGGTCGGCGGACCCGCCTGGCTAGCCTCCGGAGCTTCGTGGCCTGGCGGTTCGGGATACAATATCGGCTGGAGAGTCTATCGCTCGAAATCGGATTTCATTACGCCCGGTCCAGCGAACACTTTTGTTTTCATCGATGAACGCCCCGACAGCTTGAACGATGGCTATTTCGCCGTGGACATGAAGGGATTTCCCAATGAGCCGGGATTTTGGCGGATGATTGATTTCCCGGGCCACTTTCATTTGAACGGCGCGAATTTCTCTTTTGCCGATGGCCATGTCGAATTGGTGCGGTGGATCGATCCGCGGTCTGTTCCACGCTATCGCGGGACCGATATCACTTTGAACGTGGCTTCCCCGAATAATCCGGATGTCTTTCGGATTCAGCAAATGTCCACCCGCTACTACAAGCTGGACGGCACATTGCGCGATCCGTAGGAGAAGTGCTTGCCTTGAGTTGCTTCCTTTGGGCAGAGTTTCTTATGGCTTCACGGCAAAGGCAGTCGGAATCCTTCCTATTGGCTGACGGTGATGTTCAACAAAACTCAAAAGGGCATCGGACGCCTCGTCAATCATCCCATCAACGCGGCTTTACGCGCCTGGACCTTTCCATCGTCCTGGGTGTTTTGGTTGTGCTGTTGGTGTTTCACCTGACAGCACGCGCCTCTTTCCGGGATGCGACTCGACAAGCGCAATGTGCTCATCACTTGCGGTTGATGACGCGAGCCTGGGCGGAGTACGCCATCGACAACCAGGACGAATTGGTAGGCGCGAGCAGATGGGTGCTGAACAATCGCACCATCCCAGATTGGACCGGTGGCAATTGGCTCGGTTTGATCCCGCCGGAGGATCCGAATAATTGGGAGGAATCTTTCGTTCGCCAAAGCCCTTTGTTCCCCTACACAGGCAACAACCTCTCGATGTGGATCTGCCCTGCGGATCCAAGTTCAGGGCAAAAACCAACCGGCGAGAACGTGCGCCGAACGCGCAGCTACTCGCTCAATTGTTGGGTTGGAGGCCCGGGTTGGGATGCATCCGGACCCTGGTGGCCAAAAAGCAGCACTCAGGGTGTCGGCTGGCGGGTTTACCGCAAGAGCAGTGATTTTCTCGCGCCTGGACCCGCTCGCACGATTGCGTTTCTCGATCAAAGAGCAGACAGCATTGCCAATGGGTCATTCATCATTGACATGAAGGGTTTTCCGGAAGCGCCGGAAAGTGCAACCATGATGGAGCATCCCGGACATTTCCACGAAAACGGAGGCAACCTGTCATTCGCCGATGGACACGTCGAGCTTTGGCGATGGTCGGATCCAAGAACAACCCCACCCTATCGCGGGGTCGATATTCCCCTCTTGCAATCACCGAATAATCCCGATTTGCTCCGGCTTCAATCCGGGGCGACGCGATACTATGAACCCAATGGCTCGGTTCGCTTTCTCACGGCGCCGTAAAGTGACGCGAGGCTCCTGCTTTTTGCAGCATTTGCGTGACGTGGCACCGCCTCGTTGCCCGTTGATCCAAAAAGCCCTTGGACAAGGGGGGCGGAGCCGGTAGAGTCGCGGGCGATCGATATGAAGAACAATCTTGCAGGGGCGGTATTGGCGAGTCTGCTGGTATTGCTCGTGGCTGCGACCGCGCTGTTCAGTTATTCGTACATACGCAGCGTGCAGAAGATGCAGCATCTTCAAGTGCAGTCGGCCATGATCAATTTTCAGCGCAATCGAGTCCAGGCGCTGGCGAATGACACCCTCGAATACAGCAAACGCAATCCCGCCATCGATCCGCTTTTGCAAAGCATCGGTCTGAAACCGAAAACCGATTCCGGCACCGGGGCGAAACCTTCGAAATCACCATGACCGATCCTGCTCCGGAAACTCAACCCGATCCCCTCACTTCCCCACCCGCGCCCGCCGCGCCTTCCCTCGAGGAATTGCGCGCGTCATTCCGATCATTGCGATTGCTTTTGAACGTTGTGCTGGTTGCGCTGATTTTGCTGACCACGAGCGTGCTTGCCTTCCTCTTCAAGGAGCAAAGCATGGTGCAGAAGCAAATTGTGGAACTCTCGAAATTTGTCGCGGATTACGAAAAAAATAGCGTTCCGTTAATGGAGGATTTCCGGACCAAGCTCGAATCCTTCGCCAAAGCGCATCCCGATTTCCGCCCCATTCTGATCAAATACTTCGGCACCAACGCGCCCGCACCAACCACTCAGCCGGCGCCAAAAGCGCTCCCGCTGCCACCCGAACCGGCGCGCTGACAAACAACCGCCGCCATTTTCAGGGGCTGGTCCCGTAGCAGGTGCAATTCGTGCCGCTCGTCATCCAACTTTCGTGCAGGGCGAGGGACGTTTTGTGACAGGTCATCCATTCGGCGTGCCCATCGGCAAAACCCCAATTCCAGCCTTTCACTCCATGATTGTTGATCGGATCGGGGCAATTATTCCGATCATCACGCACTTGCGGCAGGTCGTCATCGGCATCGAGCACGATCACCACTTTCGTGGGCGCGAAAGCGGTCGTCGTGGGATTCTTGCGGATGCCATTCAAATTGCCGCGCTCGAAGATGCCGAAGAATTCGTAGCTATGGCCGCCCTTGTTGTGGAAGCGATCGCCATGGGACGTCACAGCCAGATCGAGCAGTTTACCCTGTCGATCGCGCACATTTTCGCGGATGACATTTCGCGTGCTGGGGCACAGGAAAATTTTGGTGGCGCTGAGATAGCGTGGATAAAAGGAAAGAGGCGCTTCGTCGCTGCCGATGCTGGCGGTGTTGTAATAATACCCGGGAAAATCTTCGCTGTAGAGATGCGCGGCAATCATGATTTGCCGGGTATTGTTCTGGCAGGAAATGCGGTGGGCTTTTTCCTTGGCCTTGGCCAGCGCCGGCAAAAGAAGACTGGCCAGGATGGCGATGATGGCAATCACAACCAACAATTCAATCAACGTGAATGCCCAAAGTCCGGTAGCGCACCGGCCCCTTAGGTTTCGGCCGGGCATGGCCGAGCTACCAGGACGCGCACGCGTTTTTGCGGCGCATATTTTCCTCGATTTCATAAGCACCTCCATCCTGCGCGGTGTTCACGGGCCGCGACGCAAACGATAGAACGCCGGACTGCTGGCAGGCAAGGCGATCATCCACTGAGCTCCGGTTTGATTCGATGCAATGACCGACCAGGAATCGGGCGCCAGCGTGCTTGAGCTTTCCACGTCGTAAGGCGCCCCGCCCGGATTCGAGATGTTCAGAACCAGATTGCCACCGCTGACGGACACCTGATCGATGCGCAATTCACCGCTATCGCGCGCAGCCAATCGGAAGGCGCGCGCATAAGTGAAATGGGCGTCGGTTTCTCCCCAACAAGTGAGGCCGAACCGGTTGTTTGCCGAAGCCTCGGGACCATTCCAGGCCCAAGTCTTGGTGAGGGCAGGCATGTCCAGATCGCGCGCAGTCAATCGATACTGGCCGTTATTATTGGCGAACTCGATGGCAAACGGCCGGCCAGGTTGATAAATGAAACTGGCGTCCCCCACATGGATGTCACTCCACACGCCTCCGGATTTCCGGCTGACGCTCAAGCCCTGAGGCACGCGCCCATTCGCGGTCGCCTCGCTGACAAACAGAACGCGCGAGTAATTGTCCAGATCCGTAAAATCATACACAAACCCAATGCCGTCGTTGTCGAACGGATGAAAACCAATTTCCAAATAATAATTGGCCGTGCCGGGATCGGGCCCGAGGAGAATCGTCCCGTCGGCATCCGCTTTCGGATTGATGGTGGTGCCGGTGCTGGCTGGACCGTAATTTGAAACCTGCATCAAAGTGCCGTGGGCGCTGACGCGCCAGTCGCCGGCCGGAGCGCCCGTTTGCGGGTTGGCCCAACCCGCGGGCAATTGATTTTGCAATGGCGCTTGCTCCCAATCTTCGCGGAAAACTTCCTGTCCTCCGGAGGCGATGACGATATCCTCGATGAGCACGCCGGCATTGACCGGGTTTTGTGGTGTGGCAGGCCCGCCGCCACTTTGTCCCCACGTGCCCACACCGAAGCGCCCCGTGGGAATATCTGTGTCGGTGAATGCGATCACGATTTCCGAAGCCGGCGCCCAGTCCGGGGGATCGGCTTGAGCGTTCCATCCAATCACTCGCACTTCAAAATTCGAGCCTTGGGCCGTGACCGTAACGCGAATGCGCTTGTAAAAAGAGACGTCGGTCGGATCGGTGGCAATGGCGGGGTCGCGTCCCATTTCGATGAACTGGCCATTGAATCGTTTTTGCACCGTTACCCCGAAAGGCGCCCGCCAGGCGGCATCGTTCAATTCGCCTGAGACCGTGATGCGGTACCAATTCATTTCATCCTTGTACCGGAAGTAAACGCAATTGCCGTCGTTATCTCCCACACTGAAAATGGCGGACGCAGTGAAATCGTTCCAGGCCGGGTTCCAATGCTCGGGCCGAATCACGATGCGAGGCCCTTCAAAGCTGACATTTGGCACGATGAAATCGGGACCGATGAACGTGGGATCCACTGCTTCACGAAAATCGTTGCTGTTCTCCCACACGCCACGAAAGCCGCTGCCAAAGTCACGCACGATCAATTGGCCAGGCAACACCGGATCGCGCTGCACGTTGATCCAGCGCGACGATAGGCCATCGGTGGCCACTTGAGTTTCGGCAGCCGTCGGATCGGTGCCACGCTGATATTCCGCGAGGTTGTTGAACCCATCCGAATCCGGATCGGCTCCGGGCGTGGCGCTGAGTCCGTCGAAATAGGTTTGCTCCCATGAATCGGGCAAGCCGTCGCTGTCCGAATCCGCCGTGAATCGCGCTTCGATCGTGAGCGGTTTCGAGACCGTGAAGTTCAAGACTGGATCTGTCGAGATCGTATCGCCCGACCAACTCACGAACATGAAACCTGGATCGGCCTGGGCGGTGAGGGCGAGAGCGGTGCCATCCGGCACCCATTCCTCGGCGATCCCCTGAATTTTTCCGCCAGCACCAGCGGTGGCGGTGACTCGAATCAGCGTGATCCAATTCCAATTGATCGTGGAGATTTCATTTAATGTGAACGTCACACTGGTTCCCGTTCCACTGGCCGGAACGGAGCCGAGCCCAGTCCAGCCTGTTGAAACCCGCCTCACCCCCGGTTGTTCCTCGAACGGGCTGGTGACCGATGCGGTGATGACCGTCCCCGGATTGAAACCGTGCAACCCGGCCGCCGGATCAGGATTGCCAAAAGGAGAGGAAACCTGCAGCGGCACCCCTTCGATCGCGTAAACACGCACAAAATCAAACTCCGTGCGCGACATGCCCCAGCTGAAAAAGCCTATCTTTCCCGTGTCCACCGTTGCGCCGGTGATATCGAATGGACCATAAAAATACGATTGAGGATTGCCGGTCGGGTCTCCCACGACAAGCACCTGCAATCGGTTCCCAGTGATCACTGCCGAGATGTCGTAGGGCACGTTCTGCGGGTCATACTTCACCGGATCATCGTGATAAATCTCCTCCCAAACACCGTTAACCGTTTTCTGAATGGAAAGTCCTTTGCGCGGGCCGCTCGAGGAGGACTGGCGCCGCAGCGCAATGCGATAAAAATTCTGCTCGTCCTTGTAGCGGAGCAAAAGGCCATGGCCGTCGTCGTCGTTCGGAATGATGCGGGCCGTCACAAAATAGTTGGACCAGTTCACGTCGCCGGCAACGATCGAAGGCGCGATGAAATCAACAACGCCTTCGGGGTCGTTGCCCCCAAAAGCATCGCTGTTTTCATGCAACGTGCCGTAATTTCCGTTCTGACCAAGAGCGAGTGACCAAATCGGTTGGCCGCCATTACCGCCACCCAAAGTGTTGTCTCCATTGCGTGGAGGAACCACTGGGGTCCAATTCGACAGGGCATTGGGATTTCCCGCAAGCGCGACGGGTTCGAGCGACGGATTGGTAATACGAAAGCCGCGCGGCACGCCACCGCTCATCCCCCAACTGGTGAAGCCGACCTTGCCACCGGCTGGGCCCGGCAGTGATTTGGATTCAACCAGCTTGTATTCCACCGGGGCGAACTCCGGGTCATCCACCACCGTCAAACTGAGAACGTTGTTTGCCGCAACGGTGATGGTCACGTCGAAGGGAACTCCGGCTCTGTTGACAAAAGTCTCCTCATGCCCCGGCGTGCCGTCCCCAAAAAGATTGCTGGTCACGCCGTTGACCTTGCGATCGACGTTCCATCCGATCCAGGGATAGCCGCGAGTCGGGCGCCGTTCGCTCGTAAAGGTCACGCGATAAAAGTTCGTTTCATTTTGATACCCGAAAATCAATCCGAATGCATCGTTATCGCCCGCGATCAGACGGGCTTTGTAGGTGAAGGCGGCCGGCGCCACCGCATCGTTGATCAGCATCACCGAAATGGCGCTCGGAGAAGCTGCGGCGTCATCCGTGTAAATGTTGCTTTGTTCGAGAAAGGAATTGCTGACGATATCGAACTGCCAGCGCATGGGCCCCGAAATATAATTGCCAACCGCCGGCTGAACCGCGGTCCAACCTGGAATGCCCCGGTTGAAATCATCTTCAAACAACAGTTGCGCCGGAGCGGCGCGCAGGTCCAGGGGGACGATGTAACCAAGCCAACTGAAAAGGATGAGCGAACCGGTGAGGGAGTTTTTCCAGGTCATATCAGGATCAGGTCAGATGTTGAACGTTGCAAACGAACCGGCTGATCACGTGCGGACGGACACGCACACACCTTCCGAGTGGATGAAGGCTGATCTATGAATTAGCGGGATGCTAACGGTTCGGACTTGCTTGTGTCAACCTCAGGTCTGTTTCGGCGCCGCGGCACTCATGGGCGCGCTGCCATCACCGCGACTCCTTCCGGGGAGCGCGTCCCGCCCCGGGCGCAGTTTTCCGCGCCCCCGCGGAAAACAGGAGGCTACACGACTCGGAGGCACAAGGAACGAGGTGTTGAAGAGCGCCGTATCGCTAACCAAAGAGCGACTCGTTGAAAATCCCCGATTCAATGAGTCTGATGAAAACAGTCGAAAAAAGGATTGCCTGAGAGCTTCCAGATTAAGGAATCGAAGAACAGAACGCCGGCATTGCACCTCTCTCCCCATCAGGTATTCTTGCCGGCATCGGTGGTTTTGATTGATCGGCCAAAATCCTGGCGCAATGAGCAAGCGAAACGGGTTTCAGATAGCCGGATGGGCCATGGTGGCCATTGTTGCCGGTGGCCTGCTCATGCCCGTGACCATCAGCACGCGCACACGATACACTTGCACCTTTTGTCGAGCGGAGCGGGCAGAGTGGACATTCCTCGTTTTTTCGTGGCAACACGAACGCGAAACAGAGTTCACTGATTGGCATCGAAGTCACCGACCCGAACATGACCACGAGTGGGGTCGTCTGAGTTGCACGCGTGGCTTTTCCATCTTGGGCACGACCACATTTTTTGGGTGCGGTCCACGCCATCCAGTATGCGATGTTCCTCCAGCGATTCTAAGAGAGTTTGCCGAGGGCGCGGATACAAACACACTCGCGCGTTTTTTTGAGGGCCTTGCATCAACCAATCGCGACGAGCAGCGTCGAGCCGTCCAAATAGTATGGGACAGAATTCTCGCAGACAAATGAATGCGACCTCACTTCAACTCGCGCACGTACAGATTCGCGAATTGGATGGGGTCGCCATGGTGTTGCAAGCCGATGGGACCACGCGGCGGCAGACCGGGCAGACGGGCATTTTCGATGACAATTTTTCCGTTGACGCGCACGGTGACTCGCTCGCCGCGCACGGTGATGAGGAACCGGTTCCATTCACCTGGTTTTTTGTCGGCGTTGACACGAGGGGTTACGGCAGCGCGAATGTCTGCCGGAATTGCAAGATCTTCGCGATACCCCCAAACCTCACCCGACCCGATCGGCCAGCACCAAATGTTTACCTGCGCTTTCCGGCTTCCACGCAGGAAAATACCGCTATCGCCTGCATCCGGAACTTCGACCATTTTTCGCGAACCGTCCTCGTTGAGCGCGTAATCGCCGCTGGGCAATAGCACCGGCACTTTTTTCAGTTCCGGTTTGCGCGGGAAACGCCAATCGACAATGCATTCGAAATCGCCGTATTCTTTTTCGGTCCAGAGCGTCTTGTCGTCCGCTTCGCTTTGGCCATCGTAATCGAGGATCCAGTCGGACGCCTTCCAATGACCGGCGTGGCCCGGGATATTTTTCCAGCCGCGCAAATCGAGGCCGGTGTAGATCGATTGGA
>JBFMDG010000107.1:0-14007 GCA_040754135.1 Verrucomicrobiota bacterium | reverse complement strand
CAGGGACTCAGGTCTATTTGAATGGCCTGCTCGCTACCACCAATGTTTACAGCGGTGTGGTGACCAATTTCACCTCCGGCCGCACCAATTTGTTGGGCCGAAATAATTGGGCCTGGGGGGCCGATGCCGCGGTCACTGATCTCGACGGTCAAATCGCCGAATTCCGCGTCTGGAGCAAAGTCCGCACGGCAGAAGAGATCCAGGCGAACATGAAAAAACGCTTGAATGGAAATGAACCGGGCCTCTTTGGCCTCTGGAATTTTTCGAATGCTGACGGAGACCGTGTTCTGGACTTAACCACCAATGCGCATCATGGACGATTAATGGGCCGGGCGCGGTGTTTGACGAGTGAACCGCCCTGGAATGCCAGTATGACCACCATCACAGCCGTGATTAGCGGCAAGGTTGTGGATGCGTTCGGACGACCCGTCGGCCTGGCCACCGTTCGTCTCGAGCACAATGACGAAGCGCTGACCACAACCACCACAGATGGCCAGGGGCAATTCCGCCTCGTCGCTGAAATGGAACCTGGGGAAGCGGACATTTGCGTGGAATCAGGCGACCTCGGCACGCGTCAGACCCTGCGGCTCGAAACGTCCGGAACGCTCCAAATCGATTTAACGGTGCGAGCTTCATTGAACTTCAGCGGGACCATTATGGCTTTCGGCGAACGGAATTATTTGGCCGGCGTGATTGTGCAAGCCTGGCAGATCGGTCAGGAGGGTTCCTCAAGGCTGGTCAGTTCGGTCGTTACGGATGAAGCTGGAAATTTTCGTTTCCAAAATCTCAAGCCCGGCGATTACCAGCTTCGCTATCAAACGGGTCAAGGCTTTCAAATGTTCGAAAATGGGGGCCCCCTTCGCGCCGATCCCACTTCACCCATCGTCGGGTTGAGCGCTCGCGTTGCGCCCTTCAAGAAAGGCCTCTGGCGTTCGTTCGCTTCTGGTTCCGCCCAGGCAGTTCGAGGAACGCAAGCCGTCGGTGAGTTGACCCCGGGCCGCCAGGGCGGAGGCGTCTTGGTCGATCCAACGGGCACGGTTTGGTGGAGTTCGTCTTTTGGCGTGGTTCGTTTTGACGGGCGCGACATGACGATTCTCAATCAGTATCAGAATAATTTGATTCACAATCAGGTGGTCTCGATTTGGCGCGAGGCAAATGGCGTGATGTGGTTTGGCACTTCTGCGGGAGTGACACGTTGGGATGGACAAGCCAGCAATTTGACTTCGACCAATGGGCTCATTCCAGGACAGATTCATACCATTGCTCAAACTTCCGATGGCACGCTTTGGTTTGGCGGCCCGCTGGGGCTTTGCCGGTATCAATCAGGACAATTCTCGCGCTTCACTCAAACCAATGGATTGCCCAGCGTGGGCGTCAATAAGATTGCGGCAGGCCAGGATGGAACCCTCTGGGTGGCCACAGGCACAGGATTGAGCCGGTTTGTCGATGGCCGATTCGCACCGGTGCTGCCCGGACAAATTGTTGACGCGCTATCCATCATGGTCGCGGCCGATGGCGCCATCTGGTGTGGCACGGCCAAAGGGGTTTGGCGGCTGCGTCAGAGCACTTCCACCAACAATATCGATGTCGCGGATTTGAAGCTCACCGCGCGAGATGGGTTGATCTCAGATCGGGTCACGGCCATTCACGAAGCAGCCGATCGCACCATGTGGTTTGGCACCATTGACGGACTCTGTCATTACGATGGAACCAACCTGGTCAACTTCACCCAAAAAGATGGACTGGCCGAAAGCGAAGTCGCGGAAATTTCCAGCTCGTCTGAAGGAGAGATTTGGGTGGCCGGCGGCAATGGCGGGATCTGCAGTTACGATCCGAAAACTTTTCAGTACGTCGGCATTGCTGACGGCATGCTTTCACCGGGCCTCGGCCGCGGGGTGGTGGCGAAAGACGGGACGGTCTGGGTTGGAAATTGGTTTCCCTTCGGGCAACAGACCGCGATTTACAGCGTCGGCTCGACGGGCCTGACCACGCAAGCGATGCTCAAGGATGGGCGCTGGGTCAATTCCGTCGGTCAGGCGCCCGATGGAACGATTTGGGCCGCCACTCAAGGTGGGCTCGTGCAAATCAGAGAAGGCGCGGTGATCACCTATTCGTTGGCGGAAGGGATGACCAGCGAAGATTGCAATTTTGTCGATTGGGATGCCGATGGAAAGATGTGGATCAATCATTTCAGCGGTGGCCTGACGCAATTTGACGGGAGCAAATTTGTGTCCGTGCCTCCGCCCACGGGCACCACCTGGCCGAACCGAGCTTACCAAATGCGGTTCATTCCGCCCAATCAGATCTGGTTGCTTTCTGGAAATGGCGCCTGGCGTTACGATGGCACCACCCTGGTCAATCACACCACGGCAGATGGCCTGCCGTCCGCCGACACCAGCGACGTTGTCCCGCTGGGCAATGGCTCTCTCCTTTTTGCCACTTGGGGTGGGGTGGCGATATTCGATGGAAATCGATTCGTCACCAACTACGTCGCCGGCCGCGATTCTCTCGCCGAGAATCGGGTCTGGCGCGCTTTTCGGGATAGCAAAGGTGTCCACTGGTTTGGGACCTGGGGAAGCGGCATCACCCGATGGGACGGCAAGGTATGGTCCACACTGACCGCACTCGATGGTTTGAGCAGCGATTGGATCCGCTGGATTGGCGAGGGGCCCGCGGGCGTTTACTGGATTGCCACGGCGAATGGCCTCACTCGATATGAACCAGGCCGTGCCCAACCGAACCCTCCCAAATTGGAAATTGCCGCCAAAGTGGATTACGGCGACCGCGCCGATCTTCCGCCCATCGACGTCGGCCAGCGCGTGCGGTTTAAGTGTCACACTCCGGACTTTCGAACGCGGGCCGAGACGCGCCGTTATCGGTGGTTGCTGGCGCCAGGAGCTTTCATGGCTTCGGCATTGCCACCGGCCTTTTGGCGGGAAGGCACGAGCGCCAACGAATTCGATCAGGTGTTTGATCAACCGGGCGATTACACAATTGCCGTCCAATACATCGATCGTGATTTCAATTACTCGGAACCTACCATTCGCCGGTTTACCATTCATTTGCCCTGGTTCCAAAACGCTTTCATCGTCGTCCCCGGCATCACCGGCGTCCTCGGGTTGTTCGGAAGTTCGGTGTTCTTCGGCTGGCGTTATGTCGTCAAACGCCGCGAAGCCCAGCGCTTGCGCGACGAAATGCTCGAACAGGAACATCGCGCCCGCGTCGCTCTCGAAGCCAAGAATGCTCAATTGGAACGCGCCCGCGACGCCGCCGAAGCGGCCAGCCGGACCAAAAGTGTGTTCCTCGCCAACATGAGCCATGAGCTCCGCACCCCGCTCACCGCCATCATTGGGTTCACCGAAATTCTCGTGGACGAAGCCGCTGCGGAAGCGAAACAGGAACAGCTCGAAGATTTGAAACGGATCGAAGATTCCGCGCGCCATTTGCTCACGCTCATCAATGGCATTCTCGATCTCTCCAAAATCGAGGCGCGCAAAATGGAATTGAACCTCGAAGAGTTTTCCATTCAGAGCCTCGTGCGCGAAGTGGCCAACACCATCCGCCCGCTTGTGGAAAAGAAAAGCAACCGGTTCGATGTCGAATGCCCGGATCTCGGAATGATGTATGCCGACGTCGTCAAAGTGCGCCAGTGCCTGTTCAATTTGCTCGGTAACGCCAACAAGTTCACCGATGGGGGCGTCATCCGGTTGACGGTGACACGGGTGGAGGGAAAAGGTTTGCCTGCGGGAGACCACGCCGCCAATGGTTCGTCCACGCCGTTGTACGAGAATTCATGCATTCAGTTCACGGTTTCCGACACGGGCATTGGCATGACCGCTGAGCAGCAGGAGAAACTGTTTCAAGCGTTTCAGCAGGCCGATGCTTCGACTGCCCGCAAGTATGGCGGAACCGGCTTGGGCCTCGCCATCACGCGGCATTTTGCGGTCATGATGAGCGGCGACATCTCCGTTCAAAGCGAACCGGGCCAAGGCTCGGAGTTTACCTTGCGATTGCCGGCGCGCGTTCCCGAAGCCGCCGAATTGCAGGTGGCCGAGACCCTCGTGACCAAGAGCGAAGATGCCATCGCCGATGGGCACACGGTGTTGGTGATCGATGACGATCCGAATGTGCATCGGCTCATCGAGCGGACGTTGGGTCCCGAGGGGTTCAAACTGCGATTTGCCTCAACGGGCAAGGATGGCTTGCGGTTGGCGCGCGAGCTGCGCCCCGCTGTCATTACGCTCGATGTGATGATGCCGCACACCGATGGCTGGACGGTTTTGTCGGCCTTGAAAGCCGACCGTGAACTGGCGGGCATTCCGGTGATCATGCTCACGATTGTTGGCGATCGCGAGTTGGGCTTTGCGCTCGGCGCGTCGGATTATCTCATGAAACCAATCGAGCGGCCCAAATTGATCGAAGCCCTTCGCCGTTACTTGCCCGATCGCCAGGCCGGCCGCGTCCTGATTGTCGAAGACGACGAGAACCTGCGCGAATTGCTGCATCGCATGCTCGAGTCCGAAGGCTGGCAGGTGGCCGAAGCCGACAACGGCCAGGTCGCTATGGAACGCATCAAAGCGGAAAAACCCGCGGTCATTCTGCTCGATTTGATGATGCCGGTGATGGACGGCTTCGAAGTGCTCGCCGAACTGCACTCCCACTCGGAGTGGCGCGACATCCCCGTGATCGTGGTCACAGCCAAAGATCTCAGCGAAGGCGATTTGGCCTGGCTGAAAGGACAGACCGAACGGGTGTTTCACAAGACCAATTTTCTGCGCGACGAGCTCATTCGCGAAGTGCGCGAAGCCGTGCGCCAGTTTCAGGGCAATGGAAATTCTGTTTCGGAACGTTGAAGAACCGCGCGAGCCGTTTGCTCGAAAATCATGCTATGGCGAAAATTCTGATCATCGAAGATACCGAGAACAATCGCATTTTGTTGACCCGCCGTTTGAAACCGAAAGGTTATGAAGTGCTCCTGGCTGAGGACGCTGAGCGCGGGCTGGTCATGGCCCAAAACGACGCGCCCGATTTGATTCTCATGGATATCGGTTTGCCCGGCATGGATGGTTGGTCCGCGACTCGCCAGCTGAAATCCAATCCGGCGACGCAAAAAATTCCGGTCATTGCGCTGACCGCGCATGCCATGCAAGGAGACCGTGAAAAGGCCGTGGAAGCCGGCTGTGACAGTTACGAAACGAAGCCGATCGATTTCGTGCGGTTGTTTGAAAAAATCGAATCTCTGCTGCCTCAAAGCGCCGGCGGTTCCGCACACAATCCATCTGCCTGACTGGTTCAGTCGCGATGCCATCTGACGCCTCAGATCCGTTGCCCAGCCCTGCGCCGCCGCCCAAAGATGCCGGATGGACGGTGCGTTTAAGCAAAGCGCGGCACGATCTGCGCAACCCCCTCAGCGACATTTTGGGCTTCAGCGAAATGCTCCAGGAAGAAGCCAGCGAAGCCGGCCAAAAACAGCTGCTCGAGGATTTGCAATCGATCCATCAGCTCGCCGCGCATCTCCTCAAGCAGGTCAATCAAAAACTCGATGCGGAAAATCTCGAGTCGCACCCCGATGCCTTTGCCGAATTGGAACGCACCATTCAATCGCATGGCGTGCAAATCTCTCAAGTGGTCGTCGGCCTCAAAGAAAAACGCGATCGACTCGGCGCCTCCACTTCTGTCGAAGATCTGGATCGCATTTCCGGGGCGGCTTGCAAACTCGGCGAAATCGCACCGCTGCTCCTGCGCGCCATCTGGAAAAGCGACGCGGACAACCCGGCGCCGCCGGCTTCGTTGCAAGATCTGGAGCAACTGGGAGATCCGGGCGTTTCCGAAAATCGGCCCGCCATTCAGGAATTCGATTTCGCCACTTCCTTTCTCTCACTCGAACATATCTCGGGAGGGCACGCCCCACCGGCTGCGTCCGGATCGCTCCTGGTCGTGGAAGATAACGAAGCCAATCGCGTGTTGTTGACTCGCAGGCTCACCCGACAGGGCTACACTGTCACCGAAGCGGAAAACGGCCGGCGCGCCCTCGAACTTTTGCGCGAGCAAACTTTCGATCTTGTCCTGCTCGACATCATGATGCCGGAGGTCGATGGCTACGAAGTGCTCGAGAAGCTGAAAGCCAGCGAGGCGATGCGCCACATCCCCGTGATCATGATTTCCGCGCTGGACGATTTGAAGAGCCTGGTCCGATGCATTCAACGCGGCGCCGATGATTACCTGACCAAACCGTTTGATCCGGTGCTGCTCGGCGCCCGCATTGGCGCCTGCCTCGAAAAGAAGCGGCTGCGCGATCAGGAACAGGTTTACCTGCAGCAGCTCCAGATTTATCTGAAGCAAATCCAAACGGAACAGGAAAAGTCCGAACGCCTCCTCCTTAACGTGCTTCCCAAACCAATCGCCGATCGATTGAAAGAAGGCGAAAGCACGATCGTGGATACATTCGCGAATGTGACTGTGCTCTTCGCCGACCTGGTCGGGTTCACTTCCATGTCCGTGCACATTTCACCGAACGAAATGGTCCATTTGCTGGATGAGGTTTTTTCCGCTTTCGATCTGCTTGCGGCGCGCCATAATCTCGAAAAAATCAAAACCATCGGCGACGCCTACATGGCGGTGGCGGGACTTCCCAATCCAAGGCCGGACCACGCTGAATCGGCTGCGGAACTGGCTCTGGACATGCAAAAGCAGATCGAACAATTCAATGGCGATTACGGCACGAACTTCTGCATGCGCATTGGCATTCACTCCGGGCCGGTCGTGGCTGGCATCATCGGCCGCAACAAATTCATCTATGATCTTTGGGGCGACACGGTGAACACTTCGAGCCGCATGGAATCGCATGGGTTGCCCGGCTGCATCCAGGTGACCGAGACCACATTTGAAATGCTGCGCGAGAAGTACGTTTTCCGAAAGCGCGGCGGAGTTGAAATCAAGGGCAAAGGCACCATGACCACCTACTTCCTCGAAGCGCGCATCGAGGAAATCCCCAACACCATCGACGGCTCCAAACCGCTCCTGTAGCAAACGGCAATTGGCCATCGGTTCGCAGTGATCCCCCAATCCCTGCCGCGCTCTCCTTCCTCAAATCTTTGTCGAAATCTTTGTCGAAATCTTCGTCGCTCCCTTGTCGAAAATTTCAGAGCCGACGCGCTCAGAGCCAGCGCCGTTTCATCACCCACTCGACAACGTTTTCGACAATGATTTCGACAAAGCAATGCCAAACGCACCGGGACGCGTCCAGGCTCACGATAAAAGCAGCCGCGCATTTTCAAACTGCAACGATTGTTGTTGTGCGGCCGTGAGCGGCGATTCCTTCAACTTGAGCACGGAAGATTCGATGTAAAACAGCGGCGCATGGGAACCGAACATTAACCGTGCTTTGGGAAAGCTTTCGAGAAACCGGCCCACCGCTCCGATGCCCTCGAGCATCGCCAGGTCCAAACCGATCGCCGAAAGTTCAACAGCGCGCAGCCAATCGGCGCGTGGATTTTTCAGCGCGTTCAACAGGACCAGTTTCAATCCGGCCAAATCCTTCAGCAGTTCCGGAAGCGGCGCAAAATCCACCGGCGGCACCCGCCAATGCGGATGCATCATCCGCTCGTCCTCCATCGTTCCTGCAATCTGAACGATCAATCCGCTCTGGCGCGCGAGTTCGAGCAACTGGCGCAGCTTCGGATCGGTCAAGGGATACTCATGATAATTCGGGAAGAGCCGAATTCCTGGCATGCGATGCACTTCGATGCAGCGGCGCAGTTCTTCTTCCCAATCGGGCCATTGCGGATTGATTGTTCCAAAGGGCCGGAACAATCCGCGCCCATGGCGCCGGCATTCCGCGGCCAATCTGGCATTGGCACTGCCGAGATCTTTGTGCAACAGCACTTCCAAACTGCCCGCCCACGCTTCTGTGATCCCATGCTTTCGCAGATGCGCCGCAAGCCGGTCCGTTTCATCGAGCGGCAACCGCCGCAACGGCCAGCGAAACAGATGCACGTTCACATCGATGCATCCATTCCTTCGACTCGGTGACGCAGCTTCGGACCGAGCCGAGGCCATCGGCATCGTCATCGCCAAGGCTGAGGTGATGCATCCCGCGCTGCGGAGGAATTCCCGCCGGCGAAGAAGCCGAGGCATGGCGTGTGGATTGAGGTCACGATGGGCTGTGTCGAATGATGCGCTCACCATTTCACTCCTTTGCGTTGCAAGACCGGACTTAGAATGCGCTGGAGATTCTCGCCCAGAATCAGGCGCTTGGCCGTTCGGGAAATGCCGGCGCCATGCACTTTCGCCAGTTGCGAGGCAAAACTTCGTCCGCCCACATCGCTGCCGAACAACACGCGCGGCGCCCCCAACTCGCGCACCGCCATTTCGGTGAAACCCGATGCCGGATCGCCTCCACCGAGATCGACATAGACATTTTTGAACGGGCGCACCGCGCGCAATCCGAGCTCCCAATCGCCCCCGGCATGACCGCAGATGAAAGTCGATTGCGGATGGCGCGCGGCCAGTTCGGCCAGATCCATGGGTGTCGATTCGCCGGGAAGATTGCCGGTGATCTTCAGCCAGGTGTGTTGAAAAATCGGGACCCCCAATTCCGTGGCCCGGCGAACAATTGGGTCGAGTTCCGGTGCGTTGCAGCGCTGGGCAACCCAAAGTTTCACACCGACCATCGGGCCATCACGAACGCAACGGTCCAGTTCACGCAGGCTTTCTTCGGTGTGCTTGGGATTGAGATAAACAAATCCAAAGGCGCGCTCGGGGAATTTCAAGAGGACTTCGAGGACTTCATCATTTTCCTGCCGGAACTTTTCCGGATTGGGATCGTAGTCCCATTCCATGCCCATGAAAACGCAGAGGCGGGCGACCCCCATGCGATCGGCAAAATCCAGGATGCGCTCGAAGCGCTCCGGCGGTTTGAGGCCGGGCACGCCGCTCAAATGACAATGCACATCCCAAATCTCGTCTGCCATGTTCGCAACCCGCATGAAATCCGAGTGGCGCCCAAACCAAAAGCAATTTTTGCGGGGGCAAGTGGTCACAACTTTCGAGATGCCAGTCCGGCGTTCCCGAAGGTGCGGTGTGAGTCAGTCGCGCGCGGATGTTGCGAGTTGCCGCGACGCGCGGTTCGCGGAACACTTCGGGGGATGAAGCGGATTCAACAGGCTTTCGCGGGCAGGTTTCGAACATTGCTGGCGCGGTTTGGCGCGCGCCGTGTCGATGCGGGAGTCGCACAACTGCTCGCGCGCGCGGACCAGCACCTCGCTCAATCCGCTTCCCTCACGGGGAGTCTTATGGAAGTTGAACGGCATTTGCTCGAACAGTTGCGGCGTTTTAATCGCAGAAAAGCTGCGGCGGATTCGGCATCACCGGGATTTCAGAGTTCCAACATTGAGACTGCGGAACCTGCAGCTTCTCGGACCGGGGCCGATTCCACTTCGAATCTCAGGTTCATTTGCGATGGCGGGTTAGGCGGCCTGGCGCGTTGGCTGCGCGCGGCCGGTTATGATGCGGCGTGGGATCCGGAAAAACACGACGCGGACATCGTCCGGCAAGCCGCTCGGGAAAACGCGGCGCTTTTGACTACCGACAGCCTTTTAATGGAACGCAGAGTGGTCCAGCGCGGAGAAGTCCGGGCTTATTGGCTTCCGCCGACGTTGAGCATTCCCGAGCAACTGCAGTTGGTCTTTCGGGAATTTGATCTTCAGCCGCGGTCTCCGCGCTGCATGAAATGCGGGGGCGAAGTTGCGCGCGTCGAGAAGGAATCGGTTCGAGATCGGATTCCGCCGCGGACTTACCATTGGCTGGACGAGTATTTTGTTTGCCAGCGATGTGGTCAATTGTTCTGGCATGGCACTCATTGGCGTCGCATTCAGGAACGCATCGCCAGCCTGGCGCAGGGTGGGAGCGACGCGCCTGAGTGACGCTGGAGGATCGGAAGTGAACGGAAACGGAGCGCGCCGAAAAACCTGTTGACCCGCGCTTGTTCGATCGTTTAGCTTCTCGCCCGTGAATTATCTGGCCAATGTATTTCAGGTTGTCGGCGTAGTCGTCGTTGACTAACGCGGCCTGAAGCATTGGACAAACGCTCGCAGGTCGCCCGCAGTTCCCCACGGAACGCGGGTTTTTGATTTTTGCGGCCCTTTTGTTATGCGACATACCATCTCAGTGCTGGTCGAAAACAAGTTCGGCGTGCTCACGCGCGTGGCCGGACTGTTCAGCGGCCGCGGTTACAACATCGACACCCTCAACGTGGCCCCCACTCAGGACCCGAGCTCGTCTCACATGACCATCGTCACCCGCGGAGACGACGCCACCCTCGAACAGATCGTCAAACAGCTCAACAAGCTCGTCGAAGTCCTCAAAGTGCAGGATTTCCGCGAAGGCGAATATATCGATCGCGAACTGGTCCTCGTCAAAGTGGCCGTCGATTCCAAAACCCGGTCGGAAGTCATGCAGATCACCGATATTTTCCGCGCCAAAATTGTCGATGTGCAGCCCAGCAGCCTGACGATTGAAGTCACCGGAAACGAAAGCAAAGTCGAAAAGTTTATCGAGCTGATGAAACCCTTTGGCATCCTCGATTTGACCCGCACCGGCAAAGTGGCTTTGCCACGCGATTAAACGCGCCCGACCGGCGCCGCCACCCAGCAATCACCAACCATCCTCGAACTTAAAACTCAACACCCGATCATTGACCATGCCAGCTAAAGTTTACACCGATAAAGATGCGGACCTGAGCGTCCTGCAAAACAAAACTCTCGCCGTTCTCGGCTTCGGCTCCCAAGGCCATGCTCATGCGCTCAATCTCAAAGAGAGCGGACTCAATGTCATCATCGGGCTGTACGAAGGCAGCAAATCCATACCGGTGGCGCAGGAAAAGGGATTTGAAGTCTGTCCGACCGCCGAAGCGGTCCGGCGCGCCGATGTGATTTTTGTTGCGTTGCCTGACACGAAACAGCCCGCGGCCTACGCCAAGGACATCGCGCCCAATCTGACCAAAGGCAAGACGCTGCTGTTCTCGCACGGTTTTTCCATCCATTTCAAAACGATTGTGCCGCCGCCGGATGTGGATGTGATTCTGGTCGCGCCCAAAGGGCCAGGACACATTGTGCGCCGTCAGTTCACCGAGGGCAAAGGGGTGCCGGCTTTGATTGCCGTTTATCAGAACAAGAGCAGGCAAGCCAAAAAAGTCGCGCTTGCCTGGGCCAAAGGGATCGGCGGCACGCGCGCCGGAGTGATCGAGACGACGTTCAAAGAGGAAACTGAAACCGATTTGTTTGGCGAACAGACGGTGCTTTGCGGCGGTTTGAGCGCGCTGGTCCTGGCCGGATACGAAACACTCGTGGAAGCCGGCTATCAACCGGAGATGGCCTACTTCGAATGCCTGCACGAATTGAAACTCATTGTCGATCTCATGAACGAAGCGGGAATCAGTGGAATGCGCTTTTCCATTTCCGAAACCGCCAAATGGGGCGACGTATCGGTCGGTCCGAAGATCATCGATGCCTCCGTGAAGAAGCGGATGAAAACGGCTTTGAAAGAAATTCAAAACGGCAAGTTCGCCAAGGGCTGGATCGCCGAATACCAGAGCGGATACAAAAAGTACAACGCTCTTCTCAAAGCCGGCGAAAATCATTCCATCGAAAAAGTCGGCGCACGGCTCCGCTCCCTCATGCCCTGGATGCAAAAGCGTTCCATCAAAGGCGCGCAAGCGGCTTATTGAGGCCCGCAGCCAAAGTTCCATCCGCCGTGCCACCGCATCCCGCGGCGAGGCACGGCGACTCGAAAAGCTCACGGCCACGCCGTCGGTGAAGCCGCATTGCCTGGCGCTGCTGTTTGCGTTATTACTCTCGGGCAGCGATCACCATGTCCTCCGACGACGAGGCAAAAACGATTTTGGCGGCGGGGCATTTCGCGACGACGCACTGGACCGTCGTGTTGCTGGCGGGGCAGGCGTCATCACCTCTCGCCGCTGAAGCGCTCGAAAAATTGTGCCGCACGTATTGGTATCCACTCTACGCGTTTGTCCGGCGTCAGGGGCATGATGCAGATGCGGCGCAGGATTTAACGCAGGAATTCTTTTCCCGCCTGCTGGCGAAGAATTATCTGGCCGATGTGCATCCTGCCAAAGGCCGTTTCCGATCTTTTTTGCTGGCGGCTCTCAAGCATTTCCTGGCCGACGAATGGGATCGGGCGCGCGCACTCAAACGTGGCGGAGGCAAACCGCCCATTTCACTCGATGATTCCCAGGCGGAAATGCGCTACATCCAGGAAGCGGCCCATGACCTGGCGCCCGACAAAATTTATGAACGGCGCTGGGCTTTAACGGTGCTGGAAAATGCGCTCGCCAATCTCGAATCGGAATTTGCTCGCGCAGGCAAACAGCCGTCGTTCGATTTGTTGAAGAATTATCTCTCTGCCGATGCCGGGTTCATGTCTTATGCGGAAGCGGGTTTGAAACTCGGCATTTCCGAAGGCGCCATCAAAGTGGCGGTGCACCGGATGCGCCAGCGTTACGCGGAATTGCTGCGACAGGAAATTGCCCACACCGTGCAGAGTCCGGCGGATGTGGAAGATGAAATCCGGCATTTGTTCCGGGCGCTTGCCTAAAACCGCGTGCCGGTTCGGGAGTTCCATTTCGCTGAAATGGTTGCTCTCGTTTCAACCGCAAGGGCAGATGCTGAAAAAGTTTTCTGTAACCTCGAACGCCCTTTGCCTCTGTAGGGAGTGAATGCCAGTCGAACCTGTTCAATCCGACCTATGACCACAGAGCCAAAATGTGCTGAATGCGGCACGCCTCTCCTCAGCGATGCGCCGCGCGGGCTTTGTCCCCGATGCCTCATGCGCCGCGCCCTGGATGATTCCGATACCGTCACGGGAGCGTCGGCGGCCGAAGTTGCCCAAGTCGCTATCGAAAATCCTGCCCGCTCGATGCCGCTCGGCACGTTGCGGTATTTCGGCGATTACGAATTGCTCGATGAAATTGCGCGCGGCGGCATGGGGGTCGTTTACAAAGCGCGCCAGTCCAGTCTCAACCGCATCGTCGCCGTGAAAATGATTCTCTCCGGGCACCTTGCCAGCGCTGCGGATGTAAAACGCTTTCAAACCGAGGCCGAGGCGGCTGCGAATCTGCGGCATCCCAACATTGTCGCCATTCACGAAGTCGGTGATCACGACGGGCAACATTATTTCTCGATGGATTTCATCGAAGGAAAAAACCTCGCCGAAGTGGCTCGCGGCCATCCCATGCCCGCGCGTCGTGCCGCCGAAATCGTCAAGGCCATTGCCGAAGCCATCCATTACGCGCATCAACGCGGCACGCTGCATCGCGATCTCAAGCCGCACAATGTGATTCTCGGCGCCAATGATCAGCCGCACATTACCGATTTCGGATTGGCCAAGCAGATTCAGCGCGACAGCGGCCTGACGCGCGAAGGCTCGATTATGGGCAGTCCGAGCTACATGTCGCCCGAACAGGCTGCCGGCAAACAGGAACAGGTCGGCCCGGCCAGCGATGTTTATTCGCTCGGCGCGATTCTTTATGAATTGTTGACGGGGCGTCCGCCCTTTCGCGAAGAGAACCCGGCGGCGACGCTGGTCGCGGTTCTGAACGATTCGGCCACGCCTCCGTCGAAGATCAATCCGCGGGTGCCGGCTGATCTTGAAACCATTTGCGGCAAATGCCTCGAGAAACGGGCGGAGCGGCGCTATCACTCCGCGCGCGAACTGGCCGAAGAACTCGATCGCTTCCTGAATCATGAACCGATTTTGGCGCGCCCGATCAGTCGCGTGCGGCAAATGTGGAACTGGCTGCAAAAGCATCCCTGGGTCATCACCGGCGCCGGCACCATGGCCATTCTCGCTTTGGTGAGCTTGAGTCACGGACTGTGGCAGCAAAAACAATTCAACGATTGGAAAGCCGCCAATCCCGGGCTGGTCGCGCCGGTCGAGTTCGAATTCTTTTTTGCCACGGGACCGCTCGGGGTCGTTTGGTTTTACGCCGCC
>JBFMDG010000106.1:0-14033 GCA_040754135.1 Verrucomicrobiota bacterium | reverse complement strand
CTCCGTTGAGTCGTCTAGTGGAAGACGAGGAACAGACGCGACCCGATTCACCGCGCGCGGGCGCCGCCATGCGCTATACCGAGGACGGCCTCCGCGCAACCGAGGGAAACGGCCGCTTGCGCCGCGTGGAGGAGATCGTGAAGCTCGATGACGAAGGCAGGCCCACCCCCGATCCGCGGGTTTGGATCACCAGCTACCGCTACGACCTGCTCGACAACTTCAAGGGCTACACCGACTCGCAGGGTAACCGAAAGGAATTCCGCTACGACGCCCTCAGGCGGAAAACTTTCATGAACGATCCAGACCGCGGCGAAATGCACTGGCGCTACGACGACGGCTCCAACCTCGTCGAATCACGCGATGCCAAGGGCCAAGTCATCCGCTTCACCTATGACGGTGTAAATCGGCTCCTGACGGAGGATTACCTCGACGAGACGAAGCCGATCGTCACGGCAGGCTTGACGTTTGATCCGGCCCGCCCCGTCTCGCCAACCAACCGGCCGGATGTGGCTTACTTCTACGACGCGCCCGTCGCAAATCTCGATATTGGCAACCTCACCATCGCAACTGCGCAGAACACGCGGGGCTTCCTCAGTTACGTGTGGGACCTCACTGGCGAAGAACATACGAGCTACGACGCCCGCGGACGTGTCGCCTGGGTCGTAAAGCGCATCAGCGATCCGGCGGTTGCCTCCTTCCCCTCCGCCTCTAGGGCAGAGGACCGGGGTGAAGAGGCGCTGGTCTCTTACCGCACCGCTTTCGCCTACGATTCCCTCGACCGAGTGACGCGGATCACTTACCCCGACGACGACTTCGTTTTTTACAGATACAATGCGCGCAATCTCCTGGATCGCATCCACGGAGGACAAGTCATCGCTGCGCTCGCCACCAGCAACATCCTTGCGGGGATTGCCTACCGCGCCAGCGCCCAATTCGCCCGGATCAACTACGGCAACGGCGTCGAAAGCAGTTACGATTACGACTCGCGCCTACGCTTAACGTCGCTCGTCACTCGACACTCATCACTCGGCGCCGAGTTGGTCCACTTCGCCTACGCCTTCGACGAGGCTTCGAATATCGAGCGCATCGAAGACCGGCGCCCGCTCTCGACCGTCCCTGCGGGCGATCCGCGCCGCAATACGCAGCATTTCCGTTACGACGACCTCTATCGCCTCACCGAGGCTCGCTACGGTTTCGGCTTGCCCAACGACCTCGCCCGCGAGGACGGACGCATTCACTACCGCTACGACCGCATCGGCAACATGCTGGAGCAGACCTCGACCATCGAACAATTCGACCGAGGGGTGCCCGTGACGAACCTGGGGCAAATGGAAAGTGGCGGCGCCGCTGGACGCAGCGGAAGAGCGGGAAGAGCGGCAGGGGACCCTCCTGGCCCCCACGCGCTCAGCGCCATTCGTCACTCGTCACGCGCGACTCGTCACTTCCCCTATGATGCCAACGGCAACATGCTCGTCATCGACGGCCTGACGAACACCTGGGATTTCAAAGACCGCCTCATCCGCGTGGAAAACGCCGAGATGATTGCCGACTACGGCTACGACTACACCGACCGGCGCGTGACCAAGCGGGTCCAGAGAAAGAACAACCTCTCCGCCTCCGGGGGAGAGGCCCGGAGCGAGGTGGCATCCGTTCTTTACGCTGACAAACACTTCGAGGTCCGCGAGCACGATGCGCCGGTGAAATACGTGTGGAATGGAGGTGCCCGGGTAGCCCGCGTGACCGGTTCGTTAAGCCCGAGTCTGCGCGTGCAACGCTTGCGCCTGTATCCTGGCTGGAACCTGGTCTCCCTCGCTGTTGATGTCGTAGCAGCGGACGCAAGGAGGCTCAACCTTTCGGATCAGAGTTCCGTTACCTCGCCTACGATTGAAGCCGCCTTCCGCTGGCATCAACCGACGCTTGGTTGGGTGCCTGTAACCCCCAACGACACGCTTGCTGCCGGCACTGTCCTCTGGCTCAGAGCGACGACTAATGCGACGGTCGCCCTGACCGGGACGTACGCCGAACCGTCGAACCGCATCGCACCCGCCGGCCCGAGCTTTCAACCCGGCGCTGGACTGGAAGCCTGGCCCTTGACGAATGCACCACTGACACACCTGACAGCATGGGCGTTTGATCGAGCCGCCCAAAACTGGGGCGTCCGGTACGGCGCAATCCTGTCGGGCCAGTCCGATTTCCCTGAGGTGCTGGCGGCAGGTCATGGCTTCATGGTCCGCGCCGATGCCGCAACACCATTGGAAGTGCCGGAAAGCACGCTGCGGATTCGCTTCTACCACCAGGACCACCTCGGCTCCTCCAGCGTGATGACTGACGCCGCCGGCCACCTCATCGAGGAGACCGCCTATTCCCCGTTCGGCCATCCGCGCCAACAACACCAACCCCGTGGCCTCGCCGAGCCGCATGGCTTTTCCCAGAAGGAGCGGGATGAGGAAACTCGACTGGCTTACTTCGAAGCCAGATATCTCTTTGCTGACACCGGCCGATTTTTGTCGTGCGATCCGGCGAACTTGGGTTTTCGAGAATCTGACGCTCAATCAAAAAATCCTTACTCTTATGCGCGGAGCAATCCAATCAAATTGACCGATCCAAAAGGGACTGCGTTCTATGTGGCAGCGGCAGTTTTCGCCGGCTTTTTTGCTTACGACGTTGTCAGCAGTGCTATTGACGTCGGCAGGGAACACGCCGAGATCCAGAAGCTCCCGCCCGGCGACCCACGACGGGACAGTATCACTCCAGCTTTCAGTCCAATCGAGAGTGCGATCACCGCTCCGATGAAAGGGAGTCAGGGGTTTGTGGAAGAAGTCGCTAGAAAGACCCCAACCTTTGTGCGGAGCACGGCCACGACAATAGGTAACAAGTTCGACGCGAAATCGCGGGCAATGACGATCGGAAACAAGCTTGCGCCGTTGACGAAGCGAATTCTGAACAAGCCAATCATTCAAGAAGGCCTATCTGAGTTGGGAGACCGGATGATTGAAAATGGGGCCAAGGAGGCATTGGATGAAATTGGGCGGCAACAGCGGCAGTCGATCCCGACAGAGCCTTCTCCCGGGCCGGAACCGGTCCCGGTAGGGCCTCCTCCCGCGAACGAGCGCCCCCCTGGTTCTTTGGACATCAACTCGAACCGTGGATGAATCAACGCAGACTCGCACTCCCAGCGGCACGCACCTCGTCGATTGCTCACGGTTACGCCGGCACCAGCTCGATTTTCACGCGGCATCCCAGCGCACGCGCGGCCTTGCCCAAGGTCGTGAGTGTGACGGAAGGATTGCTGGCGTCCAGCAACCGGTCCACGGCCGCGCGACTGGTTCTCAAGCGGGCTGCCATCCCAGACTTGCTCAGGGATTGTTCCGCAGCCAGGCGGCCGAGTTGCAGGGCCAGAGCGCGCTTGACTGCGCAAACTTCCACTTCTTCCAGGACTCCTTCTTCCCGTAGGAGATCGCGCAGGTCCAACCACGATGTTTTCGATGTTTGTTCTTATTCATGCAAGTCTTCGCCGATGGCGTGTCGTTCTTCACGTGGCAGCGACTTGAGCCATTCGCGCGCCGGTTCGTTGCCTGCGTCACTTTTGAAGAAGACGACCCGAAGCGGCCAGCCGGCTTTCATGCGAAGAACGCTGTATCAATTCTGAGACACGGTCACATGACAATCGCCCGGAACCTTTCCCCCGGCTTTGCGCCGGCGAGCCCCCGATCCAGCGCGGCAGTAAGGAGATGCTCATGAATGCATGGGCGCTATTGGTCGTGGCCTGGGCGTGTTTTGTTCCCAGCGCTGTCCCCGCTGCCGGTCTGCCCGAGCCCGGGTTAGCCATGTTCGGCGGCGTCGCTGGTGTTAGCTCGTCCACGCTGACATCCTCCTCCCTCTCCTCCCTCAACTTGACCACCCGTCTCGGCCTCGAGCAAGTCGTTGTCACGTCCAAATGGGTAGTGTTGAACGGCACAGTTTTCTATTTCGCTCAGGTGCCCTTCGAAACCCGTCAGTTTCCCGTCGGCTCGCGTCTCGACCCAACGCCGAACACGTTCGAATTGCCGTCCGCTCCCGCCACATTCACTCGCGGGGCCGGTCTCAATGGCCGGCCGCTTGAATTCGTTAACCCTGCCCAGGCCACCTTCACTTTTGGGCCCGCCGACCGAGGCAAAGTCGAGCGCGTGGACTTGCGCCTGCCGGGCGCTCCGACTGACGTGGATACGGATGGCGACGGTTTGTCGGACGCTGCCGAACTGCTAGCCGGAACTGATCCGCGTGATCGCAACTCAGTGCTGAAAGCTGTCTCGGAACTGCGCCCTGAACTTCACGCCGGGGAATTTGTTGGAATTACCATCGATTGGCAAAGCGTCCCTGGCAGGCGTTACCAAGTCGAGCGCGCCGTTAGACTTGGAGCGCCATTTATCGGCATCAGCGGAGCGATCACAGCCCAGGCAGAGCGCACACGTTTTCGCGACGCTGAAGCCACTGGATCCGGGCCGTTCTTCTACCGCATCCGCGTCGAATAGGCGGGCACACCTCGAAAAAGGATCGTCCTATTCATTGGCAACTAACCGACTGCGCTAATTCGAGCATGGCAAAAATATTGAGTGGTTTAAAATCAACGCCAGGCTTTCGCAGGTCTTCACGAAAAACCAAAATCCAGTAGTTCTCAATTACTGCGTCACTTCGTACCCCAAGACAATCCGGCTGGCTTGTTCCTGAATGCGAGTGATTCGCACCACAGTCGATGGGCCGATCGCGCCGGTGTACTTCAATCGATAGAATTTCGGGGCGCCTATTCGTTCGACTTCGAGGGTTTTGTTTTGCGAATTGGTTACGACGCCGGTTTCAGGGGTGAAAGGACCGGTCACACTTCCGCTCGATTCCACTTCGATTTCGTTGCCGGAAGGAGGACCAAACCGCCACTCGGTTTCTCGCGATCCCATTTCATCGCTGTAAGTGACCTTGGCCATGTGCGACCCGACGGCCAATGGTTCCGCCGGAAAATAGGTCAGGCGGATCACGCCCGGTTGATCGACGTTGACGTCCGGCGCGACCAACTGGCCATCGACACGCAATTGAATCGAATTCACGTCGATGGTGGTGTCGAGGTTGACGAGTTCGACGCTCACCACGTCAGTGGGCAATTCGGGCATGGCATTCGGCGATGGAACCATTCGCGCGACGGTGGCTCGGACAGTTCCAGGCACTGATGCGGCATAATTGTCGAAAGTGGCATCGGCGGTTCCATTGCCTTCCAGCGAAAAGACGAAAACGCCGGCGATTCCTTGAGGATGCGTAGTTTCATCGAGCGCGTAAACCGAGATCAAAGGCAGGGAAAGATTGGTGAGCGAAAAAATCTGACCGAGGAGAAAGTTGGCGCCTCCGGTAAACACCATCCGGTAATCATGCTCGGGATTGAGCGGGTTGGGTAATTCATGCAACGCGCGGACCGGCGTTTCGTTTTGCACAAGGTTGATCTGCAAAAAGCCGCTCACCGGATTGTAGTTGAAAGTGTATCCGCTGGTCGTGCCGAGTCCCGGTGTGGTCAAACGTCCGGCCAGCCCGAACGCCTGCCGAATGGATTGATTCCAATTCACGATATCGACGGCGGCCTGGAACCGAGTGTAATTCACTCCGCTGCGCAAACTGCCCGCGCGCGCCGGGCCAACCAGCTCGGGGTTGGGTGACGCCGGGGCTTCCAATCGATAACCGCCATTCGGAAAAGTGAAACGCGCCGGCGCGCCAAAAGCCGCCAACGGATCGTAGCGCGACCAGCCCGCATCGTTGCCGTCGTTGAAATCGTCGGTTTGCGCGCACGCCACCTTCGCCCCAAGGAGAGCGAAGGCCAAAGCGGCCAGGAGCCTGCCGCGCGAGCGAGTTTCGTTTCGTGGATCGAGGCTGGATTGTGACGACGATTTTGTTTTCATAAAAAATCACCGCACCGAACGGCTCGTGCCATGAACATCGAGAGAACGAGAGAACCCCGGTGCGCTGGTTTGAACCAGCCACCGGGGTTACACCAAGAACGGAGATAAACCGGACCGCTTACTCGAACGTCAGCACGAGCTTGTCGGACGCGATTTGAATCTGTTTGATCCGCAAAGCGGTTCCCGCGCGCAGCCGATAAAACCGTGTGTCCACCGGCCGATTGAGCGTCACCGTCCTGGCATTGGCATCGACAATCGCTGAATCGATTTGGGCATACGGACCGGTGACGGTGGCAGAACCCTCCAGCACGATCGACGGGGCGGTTACGGACAAGAATGCCTTGATGGCGCCGGCGCTGTTCGGGTCGTTGATCAAGGTGCGGTCGCCTGTGGTCAGGTTGACGGAGTACCATTCCGCGTAGGCATTGCCACCGCGCTCGTACCACATCATGCGGAACGGATAAAATCCGGGTTCCTTAACCACGAAGTCGAACAACCCGCCATTCGTTTCATTGGCAGGACCGCCGTTGTGGAAACCGAGCGTCGGCCGTTTGTCACTGGTTTGGGCGCCCGACGAAATGATGTAACCGTCATCCGAGATAACGCCGAATCGGTGCACACCCGCGGGCAATTCGAGCCAGGTTTGCATCTCGACCACAAAATCTTCAGTGCCATTCAAATCGGGATCCAATCCGGGCACGAGCGTTTCGCTGTCGAAGAAACCGGACACGCGATCGTCCTGGGCCATGTTCACGATCTGAATCGTGTCACTGAAATCAACCACCGAAGGGATGCTTGAATTCGGCGCGAGCTGATCTTCGGCGCGTTGCAGGTCATTGGCCAGATTGGAGCCCGCTGGCGCCTGGACCATGCGCACTTTCATACCGCGTTCGCCCGGCGTGCCCAGACGGCGGTTCGCCGGATCCAGCGAAAGATAAGTCACCACGAACGTCCATTCTGTGCTGATGTCCTCGTTGAAATTATCCTGGAAACTGACTTTGGCAGTGTTGACCGCGCCCGAAGCGGGCAAAGGCGAAATGGCGTAAGTGACCACCGCGCCATTGGCATCGCTGGTGACTATGGGCGCGACCACCTGCCCATTCAATTCCAGTTTGATCGAGCTGACCTTGACCGCGGTGTCGCGATTTTGGATTTCGACGCGAATGGAAGGACTGGCCGTGGCCGTCTCCGAATTGGGCGCCGGCGAGATCGAGGTGATCGCGGCCCGTTGCAAGCCAGGATCGGAAACCGGAATGAAAATCAGATAATTCTGATAACGCGCGCCATCAGCAGCGTCAGGAGTCACTTGCCGCAATCGCAAAGTGGTAACCCCGGACAATCGCAGGATGGTTTTGTTTTGGCCCGAGCCGTCGGTCAAGGGGAAGTTGCGATATTGGAATCCGGTTCGAGTTCCGAGGAACGAGCCGAGCAAGCGAACTGATTGACCGGGCTGCGTGCGATCGCCAGTCACCTGTTCGAGCACGCTATCGCCGGTGGCCATGTTGGCCAATGCTTCACGAAGGTACACTTCATACGAACCCGGCGGGAAAGTGCGCGTGTAATTCAACCATTCTCCTTCGGCGATATCGCCGACATCATAATCATAAACACCGGACGCAGTTCCGCCCGCATCCACAAACTTTTTGCGCGCGTTATCGAGGGTGTGTTGCATGCGCACGGGATCGAAAGGCCGATAGAGCGTGTCTTGCGGACGCGGCGAGGTGCGGGTGTCATTAAAGTCCACATCCTGCACGCCTGTTTGGTAGCTGTAAGAACCATCTTGCGGCCCGAATCCTTCAATGATCGGCACCGGATTGTCAAAGAACCGGCCGTTCTCGAAGTTGTAATCCTCGATTTCCACCACCAGGCTGTCCTGAGCGAAGGTATCGAAATAAATTGTGCGGCTTGCCTTCTCTCCTTCGGAATCCTCCGCGCTCAGCACGGCTGTGTAGTTCACATTCGCGGTGAGTTTGCCGGCCAGGCTCGCGGTTTTCGCGCCGCCGGTTCCGCTGATCGTCAATCCATTCGCCGTGGTGTAGGCGGTCCCATTCAACGTGATGCTCAATTTGTTGTCCGGAATCGTTTTGTCATCCGTCACCTTGAATGAAACGACCGTTGAAACGGGCAGGAAATTGCCGAATTCCGGCGGCGCGACATCCGAAATGATCGGCGCCACATTGGCCGCTTGCGGTGGAGCGGCCACAATCGCATCATCGTAAATGGCGCGATACGGATCTTCCGGCGCGGAGGAAGCAAAGTCCTGATAAAGATAAAGCGTGAAGTAACCGCCCGTGATGTAAGGAGCCGCCGGGCTGTCCGAGCCGTCCGCCAAAACATCAGCGGCGGGCGTATCGACAGCGGTCTTCTCCCACAACAGCGCGTTGTTGTCGTCTTTGTCGAACGCTCGCGCCACAATCGTCACACTGCCGTTGCGCGCGGTCAGCGACAACGAAAGGGTGATGTTGTCCTGCTTGAGCGCGGTGGCTTCGTTCACAAAATATTTATTGATGCCTTTGGTGATAAGGATGTCGGTGGTCGATTTGGCAAATCCGTATCCGGCCAATGTTCCCGGCGAACCCGAAGTGGGAATGAACGCGAGCACCGCAAAGGAATCCTTCCCGCCGCCTTGAATCACATCGACGCTGAATTCGATGCGTTCGCCTTCGACGAGGTCAAAAACACGCGAGGTCTTCTGGCTGGCGCTGAAAATGGCCTGGCCGGCTGCCGGTTGTTCGAATCGAAATTGGCCGCCGCTTTCCGAGGGGATGCCAAAGCCAGGCACAAAGGTGAAGTCGGTCCAGGAGGTCTTCACATTGTCGTTGAAATCGTCCAGCACCGCCGAGTCGGTCACGAAAACTTCGGCGTCATCGTAAATGGCGCGATACGGATCCTCCACAGCGCCGGAATCAAAATCCTGATACAGATAAAGGGTGAAATAGCCGCTCGTAATGTAAGGGGCGGCCGGACTGTCCGAACCATCCGCCAACACATCCGCCGCCGGCGTATCCACGACCGTCTTTTCCCAAAGCACGGCGTTGTTGTCGTCCTTGTCCAGCGCCGTGGCGCGAATGGTCACATTGCCGCCTTTGGCGCTGAGCGAAAGCACGAGCGTTATGTTGTCCTGCTTCAGGCCCGTGGCTTCATTCACGAAATATTTGTTGATCCCTTTGGTGATCAAAATGTCGGTCGTCGATTTGGCAAAACCGTATCCGGCAAGTGTTCCTGGAGAACCAGACGTTGGAATAAACGCCAGCACGGCAAAGGAATCCTTCCCGCCGCCTTGAACCACATCCACACGAAATTCAATCGTGCGTCCGTCCTTCAGCTCGAAGACCTCCGAAGTCTTCTGGCTGGCGCTGAAAATGGCCTGGCCAGCCGCAGGTTGCTCGAAACGAAATTGACCTCCACTTTCTGATGGCAGCCCAAACCCGGGGACAAACGTAAAATCGGTCCATCCCGTCTTGGTGTTGTCGTTGAAATTGTCCAGCACTCGAGCGGGAGTGCGGAGCGGGGCGAGCAGTGCGCCCAAGGCAAACAGGGTTAACAAAAATAAGGACTGACTGCGGATTTTCATAATCTCCTTCTGGTTACGGTCATCGTCGTTGCTCCAACGCTTGTCATCCTGAAACCGGCTCCTCGCCATAGTTGAGCAGAGCGGCCGCTTATCATGATTCGGGACAACGCCAAAATGGCTAAACAAAAATAGCGGGCGAGTCAAACCCGAAACCGGGGGAAGAAGGGGGGGAGGGGAAGTTGAAGGGGTGAAGAAGTTGAAGAGTTACAAGGTTACAAGGTTAAATGGTTAAATGGTTAAATGGTTAAATTGTTAAATGGTTAAATTGTTAAATGGTTACAAGGTTAAATTGTTAAATGGTTAAATGGTTAAATGGGTTACAAGGGTTACAAGGGTTACGTTTGCCAGCGGGTCAGTTTTTTATCGAGAGCATCGAGGGGCGAATGGGCTGGGGCGAGCGATGGAAAATCGGCCTGCAACTGCGCCAGCGTGGGCACAACGCCCCAAGCCGTAATCGTGAAAACTTCCATGATGCGTTCCGACGCAATGCCGAGCTCGCGATTGCGACGCTGAAAGCGCTCCCGCAACATCCCGCACCAATCCTCGAATGAACCCGGCTTGTCCATGTCGTGGCGTCCCACCCATGGAAGCCACTCGGAGATTTGCGATTGATGGCACCAGGTCATCTCACAGATTTTCTGAAACGCTGCTTCCACATCGACGGCTAGATCGAAGGCATTCGTTCCCGCCATGTAACCGTCGTAAACATTCACGATCACTGGCACGTTGCAGGGCCGCGGCCTGGTTTCATCGGCGGGATATTCCGGCGTGAACGCATGAGGGACATTGATCATGTAAGCCACTTTGCGCACCGCTTCGGCGACAGCTACATGATCCACATGAATGCCCGCCAATGGGTCGGCCGGCACCGGCGGGCAAAACAGGTAATCCGGCTCAAAATCCCGAATCGCTTTCCACAACGCGGCCAGCAAATCGACCGTCACCTGCAAACACGCTTCGCGCGGGATTTCACCCTTGGGCAGGCGCAGAATCTCCAACTCGTAACGGCCTACGCGCGCCGAGGCTTGCTGCTCCTCGATGCGAATCCGGCTGGTTTCGTCGCGCGTCCGGAAATGGTGTCCGGCCTTGCCATCGGTGCAGACCAGCACGCGCGCTCGCAAATCGGCCCCGAGCCGGCGTTTCCACAGTTCGAACAAACCGCCCGCCACAAATTCGAAATCGTCAAAATGCGCGTGAACACAAAGGATCTTCATTCGAGGATAAATCAGAGTTTCAGGAGCTCGCCTGAGGGAGAGCGGTTTGATTGACGGGATCGGGTTCGGTTTCGCGGCCTGGACCGGGAAAATGTTTTTGGGCGTGGGATTTCCAATAAATCCAGAGCCCGCCACCCACGAGCAGCATGGTCCACAAAACCAATTCGTTGGGGGGAATACTGAAGACCAGAACGATGAACGCGGTCCAGCCAATGGCAATGGCATTGATCATGGGGCTCCATCGGCCAAGGTTCCAGGGCGCCATCTCGGGCGTCACGAATTCACCCTGCGCACGCCGTTTGTTGCGCCAGTTCAGATAAATCGGAATTCCATAAGCAAGATAAAGCGTGATGGTGCTGATCGAGGTGATGACGTAAAACGCCGCGGCGTACATGCAGAGCAGCACCGCCAACCCGCTCGGGACCAGGATTGACCAGATCGGCGTGCGGTAGCTTGCGTGCACGCGCTTCAACCACCGCGCCCCGGGCATGCCATCGTCCCGCGCAAAGGCATACCACATCCGGCCCATCGAAGTGATCGCCGACGATCCGCACAACCACATGGCCACGCCAATGATGATGGCAATGAGGTCGGCCCAGATTTTTTCGAGATTGTTGTAAGCGATGTAAAGAACGGGGTAAGTGTCGCCCGCCGTTTTGGCCACATCACCAAAGGGAATGCACCAGGTCAAAATGAGCAGGAGGACGTAACCGACCACGGCTGAAACCGCCACCGACAAAAACACACCCCAGGCCGAGTTTTTTCGGGCCATGACGGTTTCCTCGGCGACGTGCGCCGAAGCGTCGTAACCGGTGTAAGTCCATTGCGCCTGCAACAAGCCGAGGACAAACACCAAAAGAAAAGGGGCGGCTCGATAAATCTCCGTCAGACCCGGGATGAGCGAAAACAATGGCGAAGGCAATTTCGCATTCCCAAAGGCGAGCGCAGGCGTAGCCGGCTGGCCTTCTGCGAGGACGGCGGAGACTTCTTCAAGCGGATTGCGAACGGTGGTGCTCGAGAAGAGGAACGAGAAAGAATTGTGATGCGCCCCAATCCCGGCGAGCAGCGCGCAGATCAAGGCCACGCCGCCAATGTGCCACCAGACACTGAAGTCGTTCAGCCGCGCCGTCAGCTTGATGCCGAAAATATTGATTAACAATTGCGGGATCATGATCACGACCATGATGAAAATTTGAAACGACCAACTCGTGATAGGCCCAAATATCGGCACCGAAGTCTCTTGCGGAATGCCCAGGATGCGGGAAGCCGCGCCGATGAGGTACATGGCGGCGGCGACGTTGACTCCCGCGCAAATTGTGACCTGGCCGATCATATTGAGCCAGGCGGTGACCCAGGCCCATTTGCGTCCGCCGAGGCGAAATGCCCAATAGTACAAACCGCCCGCGGTCGGATAGGCCGAAGCCAATTCGGCCATGCTGGCGGCCACGCAAAGCGTAAAGATGCTGACGAGCGGCCAGCCCACGGAATTGATAATTGGCCCGGCGAATTTCAGGCCGTAGCCGTAGAGGAGCACCGCGCCGGTCAAAATGGAAATGATCGAAAAGGAAATGGCGAAATTGGAGAACCCTCCCATCTCGCGAAACAGTTGTTGCGCATACCCAAGCCGCCGCAGATCCCGCACATCCTGCGCAATGATTTCCGCCCGGGTGGGTTGAGACTTCGACTTCGAGTTCGGATCGACAAGGCTCACATGAAAGAAAATGTTTCGCGGAAATTCGTGGGCGGAGCTTCTGGAGGCGGCAGCGGCTCAGCGCACGCCGGACTGTCCACACGCGAGTTGTTCACATGCCGGCCTACGGCATACTCTGACATGGTCTCCGCCGGGAATGGCTTGAGAAGGGCGGCGAGCTTTTCCAGATCGGAGTATTTCGGGTCAAGCCACGGTTCGTAGGCTTCCGGCGGGAGAATCACCGGCATGCGATGATGCGTGGCCCGGACGAGGTCGTTGGCTTCGGTGGTGAGGATGGTGAAACTCTGAACGGGTTCGCCTTCCGCGTTGCGCCAGCATTCCCAGAGCCCGGCAAAGGCAAACGGTTCGCGCGATTTCAAAAGGAATCGATAGGGTTGCTTGAGGGTGCACCCAGGTAGTTTTCGCCATTCGTAAAAGCCATCGGCGGGAACGAGGCAACGGCGCGATTTAAAGGCGGCGCGAAAGGCCGGTTTTTCGCGGATCGTTTCCGCGCGGGCGTTGAAAAGTTTGTTGGCGATCGATTCGTCTTTGGCCCAGAAGGGAATCAAACCCCATCTCATCGCGGACAAGGCGCGTTGATCGCGTTGCACAACGACCGGCGCGGTTTGCGTGGGGGCAATGTTGAATCGCGGCGTGAACGACAACTCGGCCACATCGAACGGAATCCGCTCGCGCACATGGTCAAACGGTCTGGTTTCGCTGTACCGGCCGCACATGCGCGGCAGTGTTCCGCCTTCCGGACCGCGAAGGCAAGTTTGATTTTGAGGCGATGCGGCAAAGTGTTTTTAAGGCGCTGGCGCGGAGCGATCGGCGCCGGGCTCTCAACGATTTTGCAAGGCGAGTGCGGTTGCGAGGTGAACCGGAATCATTCCTGTCCGAGGCGGAGGGAGCATTGCGTTCAACGTTCAAAATGCTCGAACCCTCAAACATTTTCAGATGACTTCTTCGGTTGAATAAATTAGCTTCGTTGCAACCAAACTTCAGAAGCATGAAAACGTGCTCGTTTCATTCGGTTGGTTTCAGAACTGCGGAGGCTCGCCAGGCATTCACCCTCATCGAACTGCTGGTCGTCATCGCCATTATCGCCATTCTGGCCAGCCTGCTCTTGCCCGCCTTGAGCAAAGCGAAAGAGCAGGGCCACCGCGCCCGCTGCATCTCGAACATGAAGCAGATCCTCCTCAGCACGCACATGTACTCGCATGATAACGACGACAAAATGCCTTACACGTCGTGGAGTTCCGGCACCTTCGACATTCCCAATTGGATGTACACCCGCCTGCGCGGCAACAGACCTGATCACACCGTCGAAGCCGGCCAGCTTTGGACTTATCACAAGGAACGGAAACTTTACTGGTGCCCGGTCGAACGCACCAACACCTCGCTTTTCCGCGCCCGTGAAATGCAAGTCGGCAGCTACATGATGAATGGCGCTGTCTCCGGTTATTCCAGCACCGGTCCGCGCGGGCAATGGACCACTTATAAAAGCTCCGATTTCAAGCCGCACTTCATGGCTTATTGGGAAGCGGACGAAAAGCAGCCCTCGAATTACGACAATGTCTCGAGCAAACCCGACGAAGGAGTCACGCAGCGTCATAATACCGGAGTCGTTATGGGAATGT
>JBFMDG010000105.1:0-14110 GCA_040754135.1 Verrucomicrobiota bacterium | reverse complement strand
GGTTTGGGGTGGATGCTGACTTTTCGTCTAAACAGGGAAAAGGAAAGAGTTAAAAAAGTTAAAAGGGTTAAATGGGTTAAAAGAGTTACATGGGTTACATGGGTTACAGAGGAGATCAGCTGAGGACGACGACTTGTTCGATCAGACGTTCACCGCACAGCCGTTCTGATTTTCCGCTCGGATCGATATGGAAAATGGATGTTCCATTGGAATAAACGATTGACCGATCGGCCATGAGATCGTAGGTGACCACTCCATTGGCCAATGGTTCTGGATTTTGGCCGGGGCGCTGGCGATATAAACGCCAGCTCTTCGGAACGAGGCCGATCGATTCGTCTTTGGAATTGTGAGCTGAGGCAGAAACGCGATTTCCCCAAATCATCATCTCCTTGAAATCCAATGGGCGGCTCTGGGCGCCTCCAGCGCTGCTGAGTTTTTTCCCGGTGTAGGTCAAAGAAAACACCTGCAGATAATGGAAAAGCGCGTACCCCAAACGAAATGGAAACAGACAAATGTCTTTGGCCACCACCAACGGGTGAAACTCACGCCCGGTCGTGTAGGGTCGCGCGATGTAATAAAGCGCGCCCTCCGCATCGATTTGGGGAGTCAGATAATCGTAATTGGAATCTTCCTGCAGCGTATTCAACCCGCCCGATTCGATATCCAGTTGCTGAATTGAAAAGGGGCCGAAATTCACGAAGTGGCCATTGCGATCGCGGCCCACTCCAGCCGATTGAAACACAAGGCTCCGCCGCAGATTCGGCACCCACCGCGGCGCGGAATCGAGCGAGTCGCCTTCGGTCACTTCGCTAAAACCGGATTCTTCATCCAGCCGCACGGCCAGGTTCGCGGTGCCGAAGGGATACTGGACACTGCAAGCTACGGCACCGTCGGGCGCGACGGTGAGATGGCTCAGGCGCTTGTCATTTTTGTTCCAAAGGCGCCGTTCTTCTTCGCCCAGGTTTTCCAAAAAGAGCACCGCGCAAAGATCATCCGTTTCGAGAGAATAGAACAATTGTCCCGGCGCATTGCCGGGGCAAAGACTGGTGATGGCAACGCGTATGGCCGCAGGATCGCTGGGCATGCGCCCCCAAAGCATGGCCGCAGAAAGGAATTTTTGACCATCGCCACCGCTCTTCCAGGCGTGTTTTTGCTGAGCGCGAATGGCTCGTTCCCGAATGGAATCTGCAAATTTGCTTTCGATGGTGCGGGGAGGTTTGCCCGGCTCTTTAATTCGAATTCTGCCTTGGGCAAGCCATGCAATTGTGGGAGCCATGCCAGTGATGAAGTTGTGCGTGCCTGAAAATCGTCGGCCCAGACTTACCATGAGTGGCCGCGAGTGAAAAGGGGAAACTCGGGAAACTCCCCGCGTTCCTCACGCACTCTCTGCCGGAGGCAAGTGCACCTGGTTGATGGTGCTTTCCAGTTCTCCCAGGTGAAGCTTGGTGCGCAGTTTTTGACCGGGTTGGGTTTCGCGCGCTTGTTTCACAATCTTCCCCGTGGCCGCATCAAAGGTAATGGAATAGCCGCGCTCGAGCACATGAGCGGGCGACAACAAACGAAGGCGATTCCCGGCGTGAGCGAGCCGCTCCGTGCGATCACGCAAATGCAAGCGCAAGAGATTGCCTAAAGCCTGTTGGGCGCGATCGAGCGTTTCTTTGCGGCGCATTAGAATTTGCGAAGGTTTCAGGCGCAGCAACCGTTGCCCAGTGTGTTGCAACGCCACCTCTGCTTTGCGCCATCCCTGTTGCGCGCAACGCGTCAGCCGCAGTTGCAAATCGTCGATCCATTGCGTCTGCTCTTGCAAACGCTTGCGCGGATGGGCTCGATCGGCGCGCCGCACGCATTGGCTCAATCGTTCCCGTTCCAACGCCAGCCGATCGCGCAGCAATTCCCGCAAATGCATGGCGGCGCCTTGCACAAATTCGCTGTTCGAGAAAACTCCTTCCGTGATCAATTCCGCGGCCGCGCTCGGCGTGGCCGCGCGCAGGTCCGCCACAAAATCGGCAATCGTAAAATCAATCTCGTGGCCCACCGCCGACACAACCGGAAGGCGCGATTCATAAATGGCGCGCGCGACCAGTTCCTCGTTGAAGGCCCACAAGTCTTCGAGGCTTCCCCCGCCGCGAGTGACGAGAATGAGGTCGATGCGCGGACGGACGGGTTGTGGGCGAGTCAAGCCCTGCAGCAACGGTTCGTGCTCGGGCGGGGCCGGCTCGGGCATGCGATCATTCCATTCGTTGAGCAGGCGAATGGCGCAGGCGATTTCCTCGGCGGCGCCTTGTCCCTGAACGCGGCACGTGGCCAGGATCAAACGCAAACCGGGTTGACGCCGTTGGATCACATGCATCACGTCGCGCAAGGCTGCGCCAGTGGGCGAAGTCACGATCCCGAGGCATAGCGGGTAGCGCGGCAGAGGGCGTTTATGCGCGGAATCGAATAAGCCTTCCGCCTGCAATTTTTGCTTGAGCCGTTCGAAGGCCGCCTGCAACGCGCCGAGTCCCTGCGGTTCGAGTTGCAACACGCGCAATTGATATTGCCCGCGTGCTTCATAAACCGTCAGCTCACCATGCAAAATCACTTTGGCGCCGTCCTGAAGCCAGTCGCGGTTGATGCCGCGCGCTTCATTGCGAAAGAGCACGCAAGCCAATTGCGCGGCTGCATCCTTAATCGTGAAATAAAAATGACCCGAGGATTGCGCGCGCAGATTGGTGATCTCGCCGGTCACCCAGACCATGCCGAATTCCTTCTCGAGCACGCGCCGGATTGAGCCGGTCAATTCCGCCACTGTCCAGACACGGCGCACCGCTTGAGGAGGAAACAATTCGCCAAAGTCCCATTGTGATTTCAACGGCATGCCTCCGAATTTCAAATCGCGGCCGAGGATTGTCGAACGAAAAAAGCGCCATCACTCACGGAAGCGCCAAAGGCAGCCAAACGCTCATTTCGCCCGCGCCGCGATTGGCCCAGAGCGCGTATGGAATGAATTTGACCGGGAGCGATTCGAGCGGAGCGGGAGTCAATTCACGATAGAGTTGGTCATTCCAGGTCACGCCGGCCCGCCGCCGCGCCTGGCCTTCCACAACCACAATCCCGCCGAGCAATCGGCCATCGTGCCGTGCCAATAGGTCCGCATGCGCGGGAAGGAAAATTTCATTGAGACTTGTGCCGCCGGGAAGGTCGATTGATTCCAGGCAATAAATCAGCGGACCGCGTCGCACGGCTACCTGGTTGCGAGTTTCTTCAACTGCCGGATGCGCTTCCATCAAACGCACAGGCATGGGTAGATCGAGTTCGATGAAATCACCGGCTTGCCATTGCCGCCGCATTTCGAGGTAGCTGGCTGGAGTCGGCGAAAGATCCTGAAGCTCGCCATTGATGCGAATGGAGCCCTCTTTGGCCCAACCCGGAATGCGCAATTTCAATGCAAACGGCGCCGGCCCGCCGTCATCGATGCGGATGCGAATGCGGCCGTTCCACGGGTATTCGGTTTCTTGCGTCATGCGGACGGTGTGGTGGGGATCGAGCGCCACACGCAACGTGCTGCTGCCATAGAGGTTCACCCAGATGGCATCGCGCGATTGTCCGTAGGCGTAACCCGCCGATTCGGCCAGGGTGCGCACCAGATTGGGCGGGCAACAAAAGGAACTCACAAAGGGCACGCGTGTCCGCGACCAGCGCAACTCGACCGGCATGGGGCGGAGGGTCCGTAGTGGATTGACATAAAAGAAATTCGTCCCGTCCAGACCCACACCCGAGAGGACACTGTTGTAAAGGGCCAGCTCGACGATATCCATGTAGCGCGCATCACCTGTCGCCAGGAAAAGGCGCCAATTCCAGAGCACATTCCCGATGTTGGCGCAGGTTTCATTGTGAGCTGTGAGGTTTGGCAATTGATAATTCCTTCCGTACGCCTGGTGCACGCGCGTGATCGATTTCTGATCTTTCGCCGCATCAGGTGAAGCGCCGTCGTAGAGCGCTCCGCATCCGCCGGTGATGTGCATTTTTTGCGACACCACATTCGTCCAAATCAATTCCAGCGGGCGCCACAATGTTTGATCCCCGGTTTCCAGAAACAAATCTGTGGCTCCCGCATAAAGATAATTGGCGCGAACAGCGTGTCCGACGGCATTCGTTTGCTGGCGGAAGGGAATCCGATCCTGATTATCATCGCCGCCCTCGCCGATCTGCTCGCGCCCTGTGAAAAACAATTTTGCCAGATCGAGATAACGCGTCTCCCGCGTGGTGCGGTAGAGATCGATCAAGCCCATGAAATGCGCGGGGCAAACCGAACTGCGCGCCGCTTCCGGCGTTTCCCCTTGCAGGGTGACTTGCAAAAAATCCGCCGCCCGGCGCGCGATGTTTAACAAATTGGTACGGCCCGTGGCTCGATGGTGCATGCCCGCAGCCGTGAAAAGATGGCCGAAATTGTACAATTCAAAATTGTGCCGGTCCTGAAATGGCTTGGCTTGAACGTCGCCATTCCGCTGCCGCACCAGCACAGGGGTATGGAGGTAACCGTCGGCGCGTTGCGCGGCCGCAATCACCGGAATGATTTCATCCAGTCGCCGATTCAACGCCGGATCACGCGTGGACCAATAAAGAGCGCTCACGGCCTCAAGCCATTTGTAAAAGTCGCCATCGTTAAACGGAGCGCCGCGATGCCGGCCTGTCGCCTGGCCGGCGGCGATGCGGAAATTGTGCAGGTACTGGCTGTAATTCGTGCCCGACATGAGCGCGTCCATGTTGGGGAGCATGCGCTCGCGACAATGGTTGAAACGATCCGCCCAGAAGCCAGAAGTCCAATGGACCGAGTCCAAGCCAATGGCGTGAACAGTTGCAAAAGGGCTGAGTGGGCGGTCCTCAGTGCCAGCGCTGTTGTTGGAAATCGGAAACAGGAACCATAAAAACCAACAGAGGCCAAAGGTCACCCGGCAAATGCCCTTGGCTTTGTTTAAGCGGTTATTCCTGGCGGCATAACACCAGCCATTGGCGAGACACATCACTGGCGTTTTTTGTGGGCCGGCGGCGGTTGTCATCGGACCCTTTGGATGCGGATGGCCATGTAAGGTCGTCCCGGCAAATCGATCGATCTCCCGTCTTTGTCGGCGTAAAAGTAATCAGTTTTCTTGCGCAAAGTGAACAGGCCTTCGACGGGTGTGACGGTCATGTTCCAGGTGTCGAGCACATCGGCCTTGAATTTCATATGCTCTTCGGGTGGTTGTCCCTTGCCCTGGGGAGGTTTGGGCAATTGAAATTCCCACGAGGCCAAGGCCGATTTTCCAAAATAGACCAGGTAGTACTCGGACGGTTTGCCGCCATACTCCGGGTGTTGCCATTTGTCGATGGGCTCGATGCCTTCGCGCGGGCTCTGTTCAAGGATCTGACGGAGAAAAGCCAGCCGTGCCGGACTTTGTCCGCGCAACACGCCGCCTTTAGACCACCAGAGAGTATCGGTGGGATGCAAATAGGTTTCGCCATGACCGACGTAGGTTCCGGCGATGGTTCCTTGCCAGAAGCGAAAGACCATTTCTTCGGCCGAAAGGTTGCCCCAGCGTTTGGGGATGTCGCCTTCGTACTTCACTTCGTCATAAACAATTGGCTTGCGATAGACATCGCGCAGCAGGACAGCGCGTCCGGCATCTTCGACGGCCGATCCATTCTGAATGCTCGCGTGCGTCAGCCAAGGGAGCGTGTGGTTGAAGAGCACTTTGCCGTTGTGAATGGAGAGCAAATGCCGATGCGGATCGGCGCCTGCCACAATCTGCCCGAAACGTTCCCAATCGCTTTCAGTTTTCTTTTCCATGAAATCGTATTCATTGGCGAGGGACCACCAGACGTTTCGAAAGGCCGCCAGACGACTGACCACGTAGCGCAAATACCGGTCATCTTCCATCGCGGTCATGCGGTCAAATCCCCAATGCCCTTGGTCATACGGATGAAACAGAATCAGGTCGGCTTCGATGCCGAGCTTTTGCAAGTCGAGAATGCGGCGTTCGAGATGCTGAAAGAATTTCGGATTGAAACGCGCAAAATCCCACGTGCGCGGCGGCGTGCCTTCGAACGGGTAGAGCGGCGGTTCATTCGTGTTCCAGGAATAGCGTTTGGGAAAAACGCAAAAGCGCAGCTTGTTGAACGGTCCCGCAGACAAGGTCCGCAATGTCTGCTCCTGCAACGATTCTGTTTGATGAATCCAGGCGTAACAGGTCGTGCCAATCTGCTTGAATGGCTGGCCATCGGCATAAGCGAAATGGAACGTGTGCGCCACGCGGACCGGTCCATGGTTGCCCGGTGCGGAGACCATGAATTCACCGGTTTGCCCGTCGAGTTCGGGATGGCTGCTGTGAGTTAAATATCGCCAGCGCCCCTGCCGTTCCGGCATGAAGCGCACGCGATAGACGCCTTCGCCATCGTAAAAGCCATTTGCGTGAAACGACAATTCATCCTGAAAAAAGCGGGCGCCGAATTGCACATCGAGAAACGGATTGCCCTGGGTCGGGCCGCGCAGCGCCAGCTCGAACAGACCCCATTGTTCGGTGGTGCTTTGCGCCGCCGTGACGCGCCAGCTTATCGCACTCAACAGCAGCAGTAAGAAAAAATTCAGCATATGCATGGTTGGTTTGGCGATGGCCGATAAAGAACCGTGCTTTGGTTCTGCGCAACAGAGAAAATGTTTTGCACGCAATTCCCCGAGGCGATTTACGTTTGCCCGCTTTGGAACGGGGTCATTCATGGCTGTGATGTTGGCGTGGTGGCAAGCCGTTTCAGCCAATAGATCGCGCGCTGATTTTTCGACTCCGGCAACAGCAACTCCTGAGCGCCGCGCACGGTTTGAACCGGAGCCGGCAAGCCGGTTTCAGCGGACACGGTTGCAAGGAGAAATTCCCCCGAAACACGCGCAAGATCGAGGGCCACCGGTTCGGAATTCTCGGCGTAAATCAACCAATGCTCGCCCCATTCGGCGAGAGCCCAAACGCCGGATTGTTGCAGCGGCCAAGGGCGCATGCGCGGGATGGCGCGCAATAATTCCGGGTCGGTCGTTTTCGGAAGGCGGGGCAGGGAACCTCCTGCGCAAAGAAACGCCCACTGGGCCGAGTCAAAATTGCAAATCACCGCTTTGCCTGGAAATCGTTGCCGATACTCGGCAGTCATTTGCGCCAGATCGATATCTCCAGGCCGGCCCCCGCGCCATTGCCGCTCGAATTGACGCGGAGCGAGATTCCGTCCCCCCGGCGGAGCGAACAATCCTTCGCGCGTTCGCCACCAGTACCGGAAATCGATCACCTCGATGAGCGCGTTTCTTTTCGGATCAGCCAGAATCGCGTCCTGCACATCTTTGGTGCAGCTCAGCGCAACGCGCGCTTTGTGTCCCGTGTCGCGCTGCCACTCGTCAATCGTATCGAGCCAGAATTCCACAAAATGCCCCGGCCCGGTGTACTCGGCGCTGGTGAATTGGAGCACGTTCGACTGGCCGGCAAAATTATCGAGGCACTGCCGAATGTAGGCGCGATGCAATGCCCGCCGGATCGGATGACTCACGTCGTAGAACAGGCCGGCCATGAAGATGCGCTTGTCGCCCGCGTAAGGCGGCGGTTCAGGAAACCCGGTGTGGTTCACATTGTTCGCGGAGCGCCAAGGCGAATCCGCCCAGTGCGCACCCGCTTCAAGGATGTTGTGTTGAAAATAATTCTGATGAAACAAAATCAAACCGCGGCTTCCGCAAAGCTCAGCGAAATCGCGCAGCCGCTTCCAGTACCAGGGATTGTATTTTGTGAGGTCGTACCGACTGAGCCCATCCCAGGCAGTGCCTTGACCGCTCCGCGCAAACGGTTGTTCGTAAAAGGGCGGCCAGACATCGCCATGGCTCCGGCGCACGCGTTGATGATCATCGCGCCGGCGGTCGTACCACAGGCCGTAATTGTGATCCAGCGCCGCGCGGCCAGTTGCAACCAGTGTCGCCGCCACTTCGTTCAGATCGTCGGTCCAGCCCCGGCCGATGCGACCGGGAACAAAACGCGTCAACCCCAAGCCAAACGTTGGCGCGTCGATCGGCCGGATGTTTCCACGCCACCAATTCACGCCCGCGCTGCCTCCGATCAACAGTTGGGCGTCGCAAGTTAACCAGCCGTTGACCAGCCTGAGTGGCTTGTCCAACGGCCGATGGCCAACGGCACGGGACAATAGGCTGAGGGTTCCTTCGATTTGCTCGATGGTCGGAATCTCAGCGGTATCGCTCGGGATGGGATCGCGATCTGGCGCCGCCGCGATTTCGTCCAGCAAAGTCCTCGCGGGTTGATGCGATTGCCTCGAGAGTTCCTGCGCCTTTGCCAAGGATGGATTGGTCGAATCTTCTCGAACGCGCGCGGCGATTTGCAAGCGTGCCACCGCGCTCTTGCCCAGTCGATCCTTGAGCTGCGCTGCATAGAGACTGTCCGGACGGATAAATTCATTGGCGCGCCGCCAGATGCCATTGCCTTCGAATTCGCCCCAACAACCGAACGCCCAGTTCTGCGCGGTGGGTGGACTCTCGCAGCGGATCAACGCCGCAGTGCATTGCCAGAGCACCGAATTGGCCGCAGACCATCCTGCGCCCTGAGCGGCCGAGCGCCGGTTGGCGAGACGGAGCGATAGGCCATCGATGTTGACGTTGTCGAAGAGCACTCCCGAAGCCCAGCTTTCGATCGCGCCGCTGTCGCCTGCGGGCCGGCTGGCTTCGCAATGCACAAATGCATTCGGACCGGCGGCGCAGTGGCCCACGGCGAAATCATGCCGGCCTTGGTCCGCGTAACATCGCAGGAACAAAATCATCTGACCCATGGTGAAAAACGTGTGACGCCGATATCCCGCGTCCTCGGAAACAGGCGCAAGGGAAATGCAGTCCTGCACAGTCATCCATTTGCAGTTTTCCCAAATCGCAACCAGCGAACCGGCGAAGTGCTTTGCCGTTATCTGGCGCACCCAACCGTTTTGCACATGCTCGAAGGTCATTGCCATCCAAGCGTGGTTTTCATCTTTGGAATTGTTCGCGGCGAACGTCGATTCGAGCCGCAAGTTCTCGATGCCGACGTGGCTGATGCGTCCGGGCCAGAAGTATTTTTCAACGCGGCCGCCGCCGAACTGGTTTTGCAGGGCCGTGGTGATGGGCGCATCCAACGTGATGGCATCGCCATTCACGGCGCGGATGACGCGATCCCAAACCAGATCGCGGCTGCCCGCTTTCCAGGTCAAACGGAAGTCGCCTTCGCCACCGCCAAATTCAGTCATGCCGAGTTGTTCGATCCATTCTTTCGTGCTCGGACGAACAACAAAGAGATTGTCCCCGGCATGCAAGCCGTTCGCGCTCCGCAAGCGCAACGTCGTCGCGCCCACGGGCACATCTCCGGCAACTTGCCAGTCGGCGTTGGTTTCGGTGGAATGATCACCGCGCCCCGCGATGCGGATGAGCGTGCGCCGATCCTGTCCCGTTGCGATGAGCGTCGTTCCGCTTTCACTCGAACCTTGCCCGCGCAAGACGATCCCTGAGTCGCCGATGATCAGTTGGCCCATGACTTCGTGACGGCCTTTGCCCAACAGGACTGCGCCGCGCACATGATTCGCGTCCAGCGGCAACGCGGCGACATAATCCAGCGCTCGTTGAATGCGCGCGGTGCTGTCGCCCGGCATGGCCCGCACGAAAACGCGAATCGGCACGGTTGGAATCGCTTCGCCACCCCCGCCAAAACCGGCATGAGAAAAATCGGGCACGCGATTGCCATGCGCATCCGGTTCATAAATCAGCTGGCCATCCGGACCCGGCGCAATGACTCGGGACGGCTCACTTTTCTCAGCGCCTTGCAAGGTGGACATGACCAGCGCGACCGCGGCCATCCGCGCGAACTGGCGCACGGCACGCGCGAGTTCGGCGAAGGATGGCTTGCCCACAGCAAAATTCTTCATGGCAACTTTCCTGTCATGCGTTCGAGCCGGTCGTGCCTGGCAATGACTTTGCCATCGGCCATGACGAAGAATCCGGCGCCGCGACCGTAACGCTGGCCGGTGCTATCCCAGAAAATGGTGAGCGCGTGTCCGTGATATTTCACGCCATCCAGACAGAACCATGCCCAGGTTTTGTCCGGCAGGAGCGGATGCACTTCCACCATATTATCGGCGCGCGGCCGCAGCCCGACCACACCGGTGATGAGCAGATCGGCGAAAGTGGAGTGGTTGTAAAATCGCGATCGCTCCTCCCGGCCTTTCAACCATTGGCCAGTGATTTCATCCAGATACTCGCCGATGTACGGTTTGCCTTCGAAGCGATGGCAGCGGGTGTAGGTTTGAAACGCTTCGAAATAATCGCGCGCGGTCACGATCGACTGCGAATAGTCGCGCAGCAGGTTGGCCAGGGCCGTCAATGTTTGCGTTGTGGCAAAAGGCCAGACGGCGCCATCCCATTCGCAATGGCAGCAGCCGTGCGAGCGGAAGGCGGGATGCCGCCGTTCGGCCGTGGTGATGCCATAAGGGGCGTGAAAACCCTCGGGATCGCGCAGTTGTGCCCAGGCGGTTTCGAATCCGGGATCGGGCAGTCCGAAGGCCCAGGGGATGAATCCAATTTGTTCGCGCACGTCCGCGAGTCGGCCATCTTCCTGGCGCACTTTGAAAAACTGACTCGGGCGATCCCAAAGCGTGTCCTGGACGAGCCGCTTGAGCGCGGCGGCTTTGGCGGCAAACTCCGCCGCCAACTCGGCCCGGCCTGCCAGCCGCGCGATGGAACTGATGGCTCGAGCATTTCCGAACATGTAGCTGTTGATGGTCGGTCGCGCCTGACGTTTCGTGCGCGAGCCGCTGATCGATTCCTCCATTCCATCCTGCACGTCGTATTGCCAGAACAATCCGTCCGGCAACTGGCGCTCTCGTTCCCACGCGCGATAATCGGCTACCAGGTCGTCCAAAAGATCAACCACGAAACGTGAGTCGCCCGTCACCAGAAAACGATCCTGGACCGCCGCCGGCAACCAACTGCTGAAGTGATGAAAATGCGGCACAGGTTTGCCGCCGGATCCACGGAACCAAAACCGAATGTACTCATCGAGATAACGCGAATCGCGCAACCACCGGCCTTCTGCCACGTGATGGCCGACTGCGCAACTGATCGTGTTGTGCGCGCCGGCATAGCGGCGCGGCACGAGGAATTCCGTGAAAACAAAACCGTCGGGCGTTTGCTTCAGGTGCTTCCGGAAGGACCACCAGCGGAAATGATAGATTTCTTCGAGTTCACGATCCGGGCATTCAAACAAGGGAATGTTCGCTTCGAGCCATTGGGCCGAGGCCGCGTTGGCGATCAGATTCGTGACCTGTTCCTCCTCCATTGCGTTAAAGCGTTGCACGTGGTGGTGCAACCGTTGCGGCGTGAGCAGCGCAAAAGGACTTTCTGCTGGCAATGCCGCGCAACAAAACAGGACCACACCAGCACGCGCCATCCATCGGCTCGCGCCAACAATTCGGGACTTCAGCCGGGCCGCGGTCGCCGGTCTCGAGATGCCGGAGGCGCGCACGCTCCTGAAAGCAGGCTCCGCGTTCCCAGTGCGGCCGCACGAAGGCGCTGACAAGAATTCAATCGCCACGATTCACGTGAGAATGATGGTCAAACTGCTTCGGATCGGTTTGGTTGAGAAATTCCTCGACGTTGGTGTAGCCATCGCCATCCGTGTCGCGCACTCCGTCCGAAGCGTCGGCGCGATTCAATCCGTGTTTGGATTCCCAGGCATCGGGCATTCCGTCGTGATCCGCGTCCGGCGCGGGTGGCGCGCTCCGATAAATTGGCCAGCCACCGGCATCGGCTGGAGTACGGATGATGCCGTGTTGGCCGGCGGTGGGTTGGCCCGTGCGGATGCAATCGATGATGCGTTGATCGACGGCATCGCGCGCAGGAAGGGTGGCCCCGGCCTGGGCGAGGACAAGTTCATAAGCTTGCTCAGCGGTTTGCTGGGAAATGGCTGGCGCAGGAAAGGGTGACTGACCGCGCACTTTGGAGATGAGGTTTTCGAGGCGGCCCGCTTCTTTCAAATCGGGTTCGTCAAATTGCACGCCGCCCTTCCAGTTGTTCGCGCTGATTTCAGGATGGCCGAGGACATGGTTCTCCGCCACGAACCATTTGCCAGGTGTGGGAGCTTCGCTAAACATATTCAAATGTTGCGGACGGCAAATGCGGTATTGAGCCGAGCCGTTTTCAGTGGCGGGTCCGGGCTTGTAGTAATTGGCGACGACGTTTAGCCAGGAACTGGCATCACCGCCATCGAGCGTGCGATGGCGCCAGTTGAAGATGACGTTGTTGCGGAAATCAACATGGTCACCGTAGCCGATGCTCGGGTTGCGGCCGGTATTGTTGGCGAAAAGATTGTGATGGAACGAGGCGTTGCGGCCGCCCCAAGTGCCGCCGAACGCGTGGTTGTTCAAATCGAGCGCTTCACTGGAAATGCACCATTGAATCGTCACGTTCTCCACCGGGCGTTTCTTCTCCTTGCCATCCGGCATTTTTTCAATCCAACGATAAAGAGAAATATTCTCGTCGAGCCCCCAGCTGGCCGAACAATGGTCGATGATGATATTGCGCACCGGGTAACCGCCCAAAGCGTCATCGCGCCGATCGAGTTCCCCGCGGCGAAAGCGCATGTAACGAATGACCACGTCGTGAGTGTTGATCTCGGTGGTCTCTCCCGCGATGCAAACGCCATCCCCGGGCGCGGTCTGACCGGCAATGGTGATGAACGGATGTCTGATTTGCACGCGGCTGGCGAGCTGGATTCGCCCCGCCACGCGGAACACGACGATGCGCGCGCCTTCGGCTTCCAGCGCCGCGCGATAACTTCCCGGACCACTGTCATCGAGCGTTGTCACCTCGATGATGCGTCCGCCACGGCCACCCGGTGTCATGGCGCCCGCCCCCTCAGCGCCTGGAAAAGCCGGCACTTGACGGCTCTGTCCCGAACTATCGAAGACGCTGATAAGAACGCAAAACGAGCCGAGCAGCTGCAGAAGGCGACTGAAGGCGCGAGACGAAAAATCTTTTGGGAATGTCATTGTGCAGTTTTATGGACAATGGGAGCCGGGTCAGGAAATTCGCCGGTCCACCATCCGAGATACTCTTCCAGATTGGTGTAGCCATCGCCATTGCGGTCGGCGACGCCGTCACGTGCATCCGTGGGATTGAGGCCGGCACGCGTTTCCCAAAAACCGGGCATGCCATCGCCGTCGATGTCCCAGTCTGCTGGCCGATGCTGTTCCGGATAATCTTCCCAGCCACCCACGTCCTCCTGGGAATCGGGAAGACCCGGCAAACCCGTTTTGCTGCCGCGAAATTGAGCGGCGCCTTTGCGCACCTCATCGATCACCCGCGCGTCATGATCATCGATTCGAGGCCGATTGCAGCCGACATCGGCCAGCACGCGTTCATACGCTTGAGCGGCCGTATCGGTTTTGACATGCGGCTCAAAGATCGGCTGAGCCAGAATGAAATTTTCGTAGGGCTCGGGTTGCGTGACGCCGCTGAGCGCGTGGGAGGTCGAATGGCGCCCTTCCATGATGTTGCCGGCGACAAAGTACATTTGCGGCCCGAACACTTTGATGTGCGTCCGTTCCGGATTGAGCAATTGGAAATAAGTCGAGGCGGGTCCCGGTTTGTAATAGTTGTTGACGAATTGAACCTGCGCCGCGCCGCCATCGGTGGTGCGATGTTTCCAGTTGTAAACCACGTTATTGCGCAAATCGAGCCAGCCGGTGTGACGGCCGCCCTGGTTAAGGCCGCCGGCCAGGCTCCAGTTCCGGCCGGCACAATGGGCCAGCAAATTGTGATGAAAGCTGCCAATCATGCCGCCGATACTCGCCGCGTAACCATGCTGAGTGCCGGGAGTATATTTTTTGTGGCCCGCCTGATTCAACGCTTCCGAAATCAAAGTCCGTTGCAAGGTGATGTTTTTGGCCGAACGCGAACTGAACCCTTCATCCTGCGACCAACTGATCGAGCAATGATCGATGATGCAATGATCGCTCGAGGCCATGCCCATCCCATCGAGCGTGACTCCGGCCAGATTGCCGGGACGCACCCGCATGTGTCGCACGATCACATCACGCGCGC
>JBFMDG010000104.1:0-14157 GCA_040754135.1 Verrucomicrobiota bacterium | reverse complement strand
TGGCCGCCGTCGCCGAGAGAATCGCCGGCGGCGATTTGCGCATCCAAGTCAAACCTGCCTCGGCCCAAGACGTTTTGGGAAATGCCTTCGCGTTGATGGTGCAGAATCTGCAAAAACTCACGACCGATATTGCCGAAGGGGTCACTGTGCTGGGCGCGGCGGCCAGTGAAATTTCAACTTCCACAAGCCAATTTGCAGCCAGCGCGACAGAGACAGCTTCCGCCGTGACCGAAACTACCACCACCGTCGAGGAAGTGCGGCAGACAACCCAAGTCTCCAGCCAAAAAGCCAAGAGCGTTTCTGAGTCGGCGCAGAAAGTCGCGCAGATTTCCCAGAGCGGCCGAAAGGCCACGGAAGAGACAATCGAGGGGATGAATCGTATCCGGCAACAGATGGAAGCGATTGCCGAAAGCATGGTGCGGTTGAGTGAACAAAGCCAGGCCATTGGCCAAATTGTTACGACCGTCGAAGATCTCGCCGCGCAGTCAAACTTGCTGGCGGTGAACGCTGCCATCGAAGCAGCCAAAGCCGGAGAACAAGGCAAAGGTTTCGCGGTCGTGGCGCAAGAGGTCAGAAACCTTGCCGAACAATCTAAACAAGCCACCGCTCAAGTGCGAACCATCTTGCACGACATCCAAAAAGCCACTGGCGCCGCCGTGCTGGCGACCGAACAAGGCAGCAAGGCAGTCGAGTCGGGGGTGAAACAATCCGGTCAGGCCGGGCAATCCATCCAGGTGCTGGCCGCCAATGTGTCGGAAGCCGCACAAGCCGCTGCTCAAATCGCCGCTTCGAGTCAGCAGCAACTGGTCGGCATGGATCAAGTGGCGTCGGCTATGGAGAGCATCAAACAAGCAAGCTCTCAAAACGTGGAGAGCGCCAGACAGCTGGAAAGCGCGGCGCGCAATTTGAAAGATCTTGGCCAGAAACTGAAGGAACTCATGGATAAGTACAAGGTTTAGCCCTCGACACCAGATGAATAACGCCGAAGCAGAGTTTCTGAAAAAACTTCGCGCCACTTTTAAAATCGAAGCGGAGGAGCATCTGCATGCGATGTCATCATTGCTGATCGAACTCGAAAAATCATTACCGCACGCGCAGAGCAAAGAACGCATCGAAGTCATTTTCCGACATGCCCATAGTCTGAAAGGCGCCGCCCGCGCGGTGGGGTTTGTCGAAATCGAATCGCTCTGCCAGTCGCTCGAGAGTTTTTTTCTTTTCTGGAAGCGCGACGAGATCGTTCCTGAAACAAATCAGTTCGACACCCTTCATCGCGCCCTCGATCTCATCAAAAAATCGATCGCCGCTCCCGATGCGCCATTACCTCCGGAAGAGAGCGCCCGCCTTGGAACCATGCATGTGCAGTTAACATCCTTGACCGGGAGCCGCCGAACACCGGAGCTTTCCGCCTCGGAAACTTCCAGCCAGAAACGCCCGGAAACATTAGGAAAAAGCACGAGCTTAAAAGCACACGATGCGGCTTCTGCATCTGTGGTTAAGGAGAGATCCGTTCAAGCGGAACATGAAAGCAGCGTCACAAGTTTTACAACCGTATCCAAAGTGCAGATGGAAAGCATCGCAAGCCGCGCCGAACCTTTTGGCATGCCCGAGCAATCCCGCTCGATTTCAACCGTTCGCATCTCGACCCATAAACTCGATCAACTCCTGGCCGGAGCCGAAGAAATCCTGGCCATCAAACTCGGGCTGCTGCAACGCACTGCCGAGCTTCGCGATTTCCGCTCGATATATGAGCGGTGGAAAGGCGAGTGGACCCGGATGCAACCTCGATGGCGCAAATGGCATCGCGCCTCGTCCTCCGAAATGAGCGCGCTCGCCAGCCAACCAACAACCAACCAGTCCGAATCTGTTGGGGATTTTCTCGATTGGTCGGAAACTCAATTGAAGGCGCTCGAAACCAAGCTGGAATTGGTGAGTCGAAGTGCGGCGCAAGATCAAGCGGCCATGGCCCGCCGTGTGGATGAATTCCTGTTGAGCACAAAACAACTTTTGATGCTTCCATTCTCAACGTTGCTCGAATTCATTCCCAAACTCGTTCGAGATCTCAGCCGCGAACAGGGCAAGGAAGTGAACCTTGTGCTTCGAGGAGGGGACGTCGAGATGGACAAGCGGATCCTCGAACAGATCAAAGATCCGTTGATTCATTTATTGCGGAATTGTGTCGATCATGGGATCGAAAATCCGCAAGTGCGGGAAAGTAAAAAGAAACCCGCGTGCGCCACCGTCGTGGTCGCCATGGCCAGACTCGATGGAAGCCGGGTGGAAATTCTCGTTTCCGACGATGGCGCCGGGATCAACTTGGCTGACGTCAAACAAGCGGCGGTTCAACGCGGCATCGTCACTGCCGAGCAGGCTTCGAAATTGAATGAGGCCCAGACCCTCCCGCTCATTTTTCAACCCGAGGTCTCGACGAGTCGCACGGTGACAGAAATTTCCGGACGCGGTTTGGGACTGGCCATCGTGCGCGAGAAAATTGAAAAACTCGGCGGCCGCATTCTGGTGGAAACGCATCCGCATGTAGGAACCACCTTTCGCATGGTGCTTCCAATTTCAGTGGCCACTTTCCGCGGGTTGCACATCAAAGTCTCGGGCCAAGCTTTCATCGTTCCGACATGGCAGGTGGAACGCGCGATTCGAATCAAACAAGGCGACATCAAATATGTCGAGAATTGCGAGACGATCGTCGTCGATCAGCAAGCTGTTTCCGTCGCGCGCCTGGCCACAGTCCTGGAATTGCCACACACCCTTCCGCAAAAAGAAACCCACGAATCCCTTTGCGCGCTGCTGCTGAAGACGACGGACGATCGTATTGCGTTCATCGTCGATGAATTGATCGAGGAACAGGAGGTGGTAGTTAAACCGCTGCCCAAGCCGCTCCTTCGTGTTCGCCATTTTTCCGGCGCCACTCTCCTCCCCTCGGGCAAGGTCGTGCCGATTCTCAATGTCTCCGACCTGCTCAAGTCCGCCCGCAATGCCCGATCCATTCCACCTCCTGGGGAAGCGACTGCGACCGTTCTTCGCTCCGCCGAGAGCAAACGCCGGCGCATTTTGGTGGTCGAGGACTCCATCACCTCGCGAATGTTGCTGAAAAACATTTTGGAATCAGCGGGACATGAGGTCAAAACCGCCGTGGATGGACTCGAAGCACTCACCGAATTGCGAACCTCCGATTTCGATCTCGTCGTTTCCGACATCGAAATGCCGCGCCTGAACGGATTCGATCTTACCACCCGAATTCGAGCGGATCGCAAGCTGGCGCAGAAGCCGGTTATTCTGGTTACGGCTCTGGCCTCACGTGAAGATCGCGAGCGCGGCATCGAAGTCGGCGCCAATGCCTACATTGTGAAAAGCAGTTTCGATCAAAGCAACTTGCTGGAAGCAATCGGACGGCTCACCTGATGCCTTCATGAAGGAGAGGATCAAAGTACTGGTGGTCGAGGATTCGCCCGTGGCCCAGTTGCTCCTGGTGCACATTCTCAATTCCGATCCGCGGCTCATGGTTGTCGGCACGGCGAACAACGGACAGGAGGCGTTGGCCTTCCTCCACAAGACCAAACCAGATGCCATCGTCATGGATATTCACATGCCGGGAATGGATGGCTACACAACGACGCGGCGCATCATGGAAACACAACCAGTCCCGATTATTGTTTGCAGCGCCAGTCTGAATCCTGCCGAGGTGACGAATACTTTTCGCGCATTGGAAGCCGGCGCTCTGGCTCTGGTCGCGAAACCTGTCGGCCTCACGCATCAGGATTACGCAGCTCTGGCCCGCCAACTCGTGGAAACTGTCTGTCTGATGGCCGAAGTCAAAGTCGTGCGACGCTGGACGCACCATCGTGTAACAAGTTCCTCGACCGCCTTCGGAAATATCGAATCGCGGTCAAGGCCGAATCCGGTCAAAGTCGTGGCCATCGGTGCTTCCACCGGAGGCCCTGTGGCGTTGCAAACAATTCTCTCCCAACTGGCCAAACCGTTTCCCGCGCCTCTGCTCATTGTGCAGCATATCGCCGACGGATTTTTGTCCGGCCTGGTGGAATGGCTTTCACAATCCACGGGTTTCGAGATCGAGATTGCGGCTCATGGGGCGAGTGCCGTGGCCGGTCGCGCTTATGTCGGACCGGAGGGGTATCACATGGGATTTGGTCCTGGCAACCAGATCGTGCTGAGCAAAAGCGCTCCGGAAAACGGCCTGCGCCCCGCTATCTCGCACCTCTTTCGTTCCGTGGCCGAAACCTGTCGCGCCCAGGCCATCGGCATTTTGCTCACCGGCATGGGCCGCGACGGCGCAGAAGAACTCACAGCATTAAATCAGTTGGGTGCACTGACGATTGCGCAAGACGTCCACAGTTCCGTGGTGCATGGAATGCCCGGTGAAGCGATTAAGCTTGGTGGGGCCAGTTATGTGCTCGCTCCCGATCAAATCGCAGCCTTCTTGAATCAACGGGTGATCATTCCGAATGCCGCCGCTGTGTCGTCGTCCTGGCCTACCAAACCCCCGATTGCATGAAGAATAAAAAAGCACTTACCCTTCGGCCGCACGTTCTCATCGTGGAAGACAGCCCCACGCAAGCCGAACGGCTCCGTTTCATCCTCGAATCGAAAGATTATTGTCTCACTCTTGCCCGCAATGGCCGCGACGCTCTCGACGCCATTCTCGCCTGTCCTCCCTTGCTTATCATCAGCGACATTGTCATGCCCGAAATGGATGGATATGAACTTTGCGCCCGTGTGAAACAGGAGCCGCGGCTGCGCAATATTCCGGTCATCATGTTGACGTCGCTTTCCGATCCTGTCGACGTCATTCGGGGATTGGAATGCGGGGCGGACAATTTCATCTTCAAACCCTATGACGAGGAGCATCTCCTTGCGCGCATCGCTTACATGCTGGCTAATCGCCATCTGCGGGAAAGTGAATCGACGCAAATGGGCCTGGAGATCGTGTTTGCCGGACGCAAGTTTTTCATCACCTCAGACCGCCTCCAAATTCTCAATCTGCTCCTCTCCACCTACGAAGCGGCTGTGCAGAAGAATCGTGATCTGGCCAAAGCACGGGACGAACTCCGCCAGCTGAACGAGCAACTCGAATCCAAAGTCCAGCAGCGGACCGCCGATTTGCAGTTCGAAATTGATCAACGTCGCAAAGCCGAAGAGGAAATCCGCCGGTTGAACGAAGATCTCGAAGAACGTGTGCGCGAACGAACTGCCCAACTCGAGGCGGCCAACCAGGAATTGGAAGCGTTCTCCTACTCCGTCTCGCATGACCTGCGCGCCCCACTTCGGCATGTAGGCGGTTTTGTCAATTTGCTGAAACAATCCGCTCAAAAGGAAATTCCGGAATCAAGCCGGAGATATCTTGAATTGATCGAGGAATCGGTCCAGCGCATGGGCCAACTCATTGACGATCTCCTCAGTTTCTCCCGCATGGGCCGCGCCGAATTGTATTTGCAACCAGTCCCGTTAAGCGCGCTCGTCAAAGAAGTGCTTGAAGGACTTAAGCCGGAGACGTCCGGGCGATGCATCGTCTGGCGAGTCGACCCGCTTCCCACCGTCCGCTGCGATGCCGCCATGTTGCGGCAGGTTTTTTTCAATCTTATTGGCAACGCCATCAAATACAGTCGCTCCCGCAGCCCAGCTGAAATTGAAATCGGCGCGCGGCCCAACAGCCCTGAGGAAGTTGTCATTCACGTGCGGGATAATGGCGTTGGCTTCGAGATGGAATACGTCAACAAACTATTCGGCGTTTTTCAGCGACTGCATAACGAAGAGGAATTTGAAGGCACGGGCATTGGACTGGCGAACGTGCGTCGCATCATCGCTCGCCACGGCGGCCGGACGTGGGCTGAGGGCAAAGTCAATGCCGGCGCAACCTTCTATTTTTCGCTCCCGGCAATGCGCGCTGAGGCGAGGTGTTGAAATGCATTCCCGTGATCTTTCTGACCTCCTCGCGCGCGGAACCGGATCGGGTGCGCGCCGATCATTTCGGAGTCAATGCCAACATCGTAAAACCGATCGAATGCGACCCACTTGTCGATGCGCAAAAAAATCCGGCCTTTGTGGGCGATCCTGAATGAGCCGCCGCCGCCAACTGTTTTCTTTTTGCAACCCCCGTTGAACCGCCTGAATGAACGCCCCTCTCTCGCCAAATCAAACGACTAACGACGTCCTCTGCATCTTGCATCTCGAGGATAACCTCCGGGATCGCGCGTTGGTCTCCAGCTACCTGCAATCGGCCGGATTCCAATGCCACATCATCCCCGCAGGAAATCGTGAGGAATTCACGAAGGCTCTCGCGGAACGCCGCTACCATTTGATTCTCTCGGATTACACTCTGCCGGCGTACGACGGCATCTCCGCTTTGCGTCTGGCCAACGAAAAGCAGCCGGATACTCCGTTTATTTTTCTGAGCGGAACGATCGGTGAAGAACGCGCCGTCGAATCCATGAAATTGGGGGCCACCGATTACGTGCTGAAAGATCGCATCGAGCGCCTCGGGCCGGTCGTGCAGCGCGCACTGCGCGAGGCCAAAGAACGCGTGGAAAAGCGCCAAACCGAAATCAACCTCCGCGAGGCCGAAGCACGCTTTCGCCAATTGGCCGAAAATATCGAAGAAGTGTTCTGGCTCACCGATGTGGCCAAGCACCACCTGCTTTATGTCAGTCCGCGTTACGAGCAGATTTGGCGGCGCTCCTGCCACGACCTTTATCAACATCCCCATCAATGGATCGAGGCCATCCACCCGGAGGATCGACCGCGCATCGTCGAAGCGCTTCCGAGACAAGCGCGGGGTGAGTACAACGAGGAATACCGCATCGTCTGGCCCGACGGCTCTTGGCGCTGGATTTCAGATCGCGCTTTTCCCATTCGGGATGTTTCCGGAAAAGTTTATCGCATCGCCGGGGTCGCTCAGGACATCACCGAGCGCAAGCAAGCCGAAGAAGAACTGCGCGCCAACGAAGCTCGGTTTCGTCTCCTCTTCGCGCAGAATCCCAATCCCATGTGGGTTTATGATGTGAACACGCTGGCCTTCCTCGAAGTGAACGACGCTGCCATCCGGCATTATGGCTATTCTCGGGATGAGTTCCTGGGCATGACCATCAAGGATATCCGGCCAGAACAGGACATCACGCGCTTGTTGGAAAGTGTAAAAGCGACCGAAACCGGCCTCCGCTATTCGGGCGAATGGCGTCACCGCCTCAAAAATGGCCGCGTCGTGGACGTTGAAATCGTTTCGCACGCCGCGGAGTTTTCGAGACGCAATGCCGTACTCGTTGTCGTCCATGACATCACCGATCGCAAACAAGCCATGGAACGAATCGCTGAACAGGCGGCCTTATTGGATAAAGCGCGGGACGCCATTCTCGTTTGCGAGCTCGATTACCGCATTACTTACTGGAACAAAAGCGCCGAGCAACTCTACGGCTGGTCGGCCCAGGAAGCCTTCGGAAAAACCATCCAGGAACTCGTCCATCAACCGACCGCCGATTTCCAAAACGCCACTCAACTGCTCCTGCGCGTTGGGGAATGGACCGGCGAAATTCAACATATCACCCGGTTGGGGAATAAACTCATCATCGATGCCCGCTGGACTCTGGTGCGCGATTCTCTGGGCAACCCAAAATCCATCCTGGCCATTCATACCAACGTTACCGACAAGAAAAACATCGAAGGCCAGCTTCTTCGGAACCAGCGCCTGGAAAGCATCGGCACTCTGGCGAGCGGCATCGCACATGACCTGAACAACATTCTTGCTCCAATCATGATGTCGGTCGATCTCCTCAAGATGGACGAGAAAGATCCAGCACGCCTCGAATTGCTCTCCGCGCTGGAAATCAACGCCCGTCGCGGTGCCGATATGGTGCGTCAGGTTCTCTCGTTCGGTCGCGGCATCGAAGGCAAACGCGTCGAAGTCCAAATCAAACACTTGCTGCGCGATATCAAAAAAGTGGCCGACCAAACGTTTCCAAAAAATATCCAGGTCCGAACCAGTGCTACGGCTCATCTTTGGACGGTCAGGGGTGATCCCACGCAACTGCATCAAGTGCTGCTCAATCTCGCCCTCAACGCCCGCGATGCCTTGCCCGAAGGTGGCGCACTGGAATTGATCGCCGAAAACGTGGTGCTGGATGAACAATACGCGGCCATGCACACGGAAGCCAAACCGGGACCGCATGTGCGCATTGAAGTTCACGACACCGGCATCGGCATGCCTCCGGAGATTCTCGATAAGATTTTCGAGCCATTCTTCACCACCAAAGAACCGGGCAAAGGCACTGGCATGGGCCTCTACAGCTCGCTCTCGATCGTGAAAAGTCATGGCGGCTTCTTTCGCGTGCAAAGCGAGCCTGGCAAAGGGACCTGGTTCGCTCTCTTCCTCCCCGCGCAAACTCAATCCAGCTCCTCGGCGGAGCGAACCCTTTCGACCGATTTGCCACATGGCAACGGAGAATGGATCCTGGTGGTCGATGACGAAAGCGCCGTGCGCCAGATTACGCGCCAAACCCTCGAAGCTTTTGGTTATAACGTGTTGGTCGCCTCCGATGGTGCCGAAGCCGTGGCCCTGTACGCAGCGCGCGCCAATGAGATTCAGCTCGCGCTCATCGACATGGTCATGCCGGTCATGGACGGCGCGTCAACCATTCAGGTTCTCAAAAGAATCAATCAACACCTGCAAGTCGTAGCCGCGAGCGGCCTCGGACATGAACCCAAGGCCGTCGCCGCCGGAGCAAGATATTTTCTGGCCAAGCCCTACACGGCTGAAATGCTCCTCCGAACCATCCACGATGCGCTCAAGAGGGTAGGCGGTTAATGAATGCTGCGGTGGAAAAAAACAAGCGCTATCAGAATTGATCCCTGACCGCGCATTCACACTCGGGGTTGATCAGCCCATCCTGTTAATACTGAGTCCGCATTACTTCGTAGCAGCAGCCTTTGTCACACACAATCTCATCTAATCAAAATCGCCGTCGCCTTCCAAGCTTCGAACCGCTCGAAGCAAATCTTCCCCAATCTCCGGATGCGAATTTTCGTACGAAACAAATCGCCAAGGCCAATCGACTCTGATTGCATACCAGGACTGCGCCGCCAGGCGGTGCCGGCTTCACATAGACTGAGGCCGGTTGAAGCATGGACTTCTGAAATATTTGCTGGCCAAGCCAAATTGGGCTGAGATGTTTCTCAAAATCACCTGCGATGGGACGCAAGATGGGACCAGACAACCCATGATTTTCCTATGACAGCTCGAACCGGAAGATGACGCACGTTTTCGAGACGTCCGGTTGCTCGCCCTGACCGAGAGTCCAACCGCTTTTGCCTCGAGCTATGCTGAAGAAGGACCCTTGCCTGTCGAGACGATTGCGCAACGCCTGAAGGGAACACTGGATAAGTGGGTTCTTGGCGCATTCGAAGATCAGCGATTGGTTGGGGTCGTCGGGTTTGTTCGGGACACACACCGCAAGGCGCGCCATAAAGGCTTTCTTTGGGGCATGTATGTGGTCCCGGAGAAGCGGGATCAGGGAGTCGGCAGAGCGTTGTTGCAGGAAGCATTGGCGCGGATAGAGGGCCTGCCGGATCTCCGGAGCGTCCGGCTATCGGTGGTGACCTCGAACAGAGTTGCGCTTCGCTTTTACGAGCAATTCGGTTTCGAGCGTTATGGCGAAGAAATGGAGGCGCTCTGTGTCGATGGCGAATTCTACAATGAGTATCACATGGCCAAGCGGATCCCAAGCACGACGCCGGTTCGCGTCTCGGTGCGAAGAGAGAGGCATAGGCCGCTGTTTCAGTCTGGCCTCAGGCGAGGCGAGTGTGGTGCATGTGCCTTCAGCCTGAAGGGACGGAACTTCAAACAGGAAGTTCTCCAGACCACGCGCTCCGGTGGCCAATGGTTTGGCTTGATTTCAGCGCGTTTTTCGATACAAAACAGCCGTGCAGCGAGCTTGGGCGAGTCGTCAGTTGTTTTTCCTGCTGTGTTTCCTCCAAGCGGCAGGCGCGCGGGCACTCGCCGCCGATTCCTCCAATGCTCTGGAAAGCGCCGCCAAAGAATACCTCGTCAAAATCTGGGATGGCGAATCCGGCCTGCCGCAAATCGCCGTCACTTCGCTGGCGCAAACCCCGGACAGTTATCTCTGGTTGGGAACCTTTCTGAACGTGAGCCGGTTCGATGGCTTGCGATTCACGGTGTTCGATCATTCGAATGCGGCGATTCCCGGACCGATTGTGCTGCGGTTGCTCACCGATAAAAATGGCGCGCTTTGGGCCGGGACGGATCAAGGAATCGCCCGCTATCAGCAGGGGCGATGGGAATCGTTCCGCAACGCGCCGGGCTGGCCCGGAGGACTCGTCCGCACTTTGCTCGAAGCGCCGAATGGCGATCTGATTGTCGGCTTGGAAACAGCGCTCTTTCGGTTTCGCGACGGACGATTTGAACCGCTGCCATTGCCCGATCGCGGTGAATTGTCGAAGGAACCTTTGACCTGCACCATCGATACCGAGGGCCAACTCTGGGTTTGCAGTTATCACTACTTCGGCGTGTTCAGCGACGGGAAATGGACCGATGTGCTGCGCCCGCCGGAACTGGGCAGCCAGGCGTTTCTCGGGCTGCGTGCCAGCAAGCAAGGCGGCGTCTGGCTCGCCAACATCACGCACATCCGACGTTATCATCGCGGCCAATGGGTTCAGGAATTCAAGCGCCCTCCCGGATTTGAAGATGATCCGGTAGTCTTTCTCGAAGATTCGGCCGGGCATCTCTGGACCGGCGGATATACCAAAGGAGTGATCGTTTATCGCAAGGACGGACGTGTGCTGCGCTGCACGTTGCAGGACGGTCTCGAAAATAATGCGACGCTCTCGCTGTTTGAAGATCACGAAAGCAACATTTGGATCGGCTCGAATGGCGGCGGGCTGGCCCGTTTGAAACCGCGCACCTGCACCGTTTTTGACGCCAATCTCGCCCAGCCGATTATCAACTCGATGGTCGAAATCGAGCCCGGCAAATTTTTCGTTGGCACTCATGGCAGCGGATTGATGCGGTTTGAGGGCGAAAGCTTCACGGGCGCGGTGGCGCCCGATGTCATCGGGCTGGGCGGCGTTTCCTGGATTCATGCAGTGACGAAAGATCGGCAAGGGGTGGTTTGGGCGGGAACGTATGGCGAAGGCGTATTCCGAATTGAAGGGCAAAACAAACCCGAGAAAATTCCGGTGGAAAAAACCGGGCATCCCACCGTGTTTTCCCTTTACGCCGATTCGCGAGATCGTTTGTGGGTGGGCACCGCCCGCAACGTGGCGCGGCTGCAGGGAAACAGCTGGCAGATCCTTGGCCCTACGAACGGCATTCCCGTTTCGTTCTACTCAGGCATTGGCGAAGATGAGCATGGCAAGGTTTGGGTGGCCAGCATCCGCAGTGGATTGTTCCGCGAAGAACAGGATGGGTTCGTGGCCTATTCGGGCCCGGCGGAGCAAGATCCGGGACGGGTCATCTCCATTTTCCGCAGCCGCAACGGCACGATGTGGACCGGCTCCTTCTCAGGCAAACTGGGCCGCTGGCGCGACAACAAATTCTTTATCTATGACGGAAAGCACGGACTGCCGATTTTTAACATCACCGTGATCCAGGAAGATGACGCCGGCGATCTTTGGATTGGGGGCACGGAAGGCATCGCCCGAATTACCCGCGCATCGCTCGAAGGCGTGGCCAGCGGCAGTCATTCCCGTTTGGAGACGCTCTTGTTTGACAAATCGGATGGCATGCGCGTGAGCGCGTGTCGTGACGGCTTTACGCCGATGAGCGCGAAAAGTTCCGATGGACGTTTGTGGTTTGCCACTTTGAAAGGCATGGTCGCGGTCAACCCGCGCCAGGTGCTGGTGAAATCGATACCGCCGCCGACCTGGATCGAGGAGATCATTTTGGACGGCAAAGGGCGCCCGGTAGCGCCGGGTTCCACCGAACCGGAATTGATTCCGCCCGGCACGAAACGCATTCAGATTCGTTTTACGGGAGTGCACCTCGGTTCGCCGGAGCGGGTCAGTTTTGAATATTGGCTGGAAGGATTGGACACAGACTGGCTGCCGATCGAAACGCGCACCGCGCAATTTCAAGATTTGCGGCCGGGCACCTACACCTTTCATGTCCGGGCGAGCAATCGCGAAGGATTAAAACGACAAATGGGCCAAACCCTCTCCTTCACCGTGCTCCCCTTTTTCTGGCAGACCGCCTGGTTCCGAATTCTTGTGGCCATCGCCGCTTTGGGAATCGTCGGTGGATTCGCCTGGCGCGTTCATCAGAATCGACTGCATCGGCAAGCCGAAGCCGCGCTCAAGAAAGCGTACCTCGAACTCGAACGGCGTGTTCAGGAACGCACCGCCGAACTGAAGCAAGCCCGGGATCATTTGGAAAAGCGCGTTCAGGAACGCACCGCCGATCTCGAAGCGACAAACAAAGAGCTCGAAGCCTTTTCCTATTCCGTGTCGCATGATTTGCGATCGCCCCTGCGGCATATCATCGGATTCTCCCAAATCCTCCAGGAACAAATGGATTCCTCTGCGGATGAACGCGAACGGAAGTACGTCCGGTTGATCTGCCAGTCCGCGCAGCGCATGGCCCAATTGGTCGATGATCTTCTCGCCTTTTCCCGATATGGCCGGGCGGAAATGCGGCAGGTGACGATCGATTTGAACGCGGTCGTTCGGAACACGCTGCAAACACTCGATCAGGACATTCAAGGGCGCGCTCTGGTCTGGACGATCGAATCATTGCCGCAAATCAAAGGGGATCCGACGATGGTGCAGCAGGTGTTTGAAAACCTGATTTCAAACGCCCTCAAATACACCCGGCCCTGCAAACCCGCGCGCATCGAAATCCGCTGCCAAACCACGGAAGAGGAATGGATTTTGTCCATTCGCGACAACGGAGTCGGATTTGACATGGAGTATTCGGACAAACTCTTCGGCGTCTTTCAGCGGCTGCATCCGCCCGAGCAATTCGAGGGCACCGGCATTGGCCTGGCCAATGTGCGCCGCATCGTGCAACGCCACGGCGGCCGCACCTGGGCCCAAGGCAAAGTCGGCGAGGGCGCGATTTTTTACTTTACGTTTCCCAAACATCACTCCAATCAGAATGGGTCAACAGCCAGCCGGCCGGAAGCGGGACTGACTCACGCCGCTTCCGCCTGATCCCAAATGCCGAGCCGCTGAGCCAAAGCGTTGGTTCGTTGTAAATTATGCCGTCCGCCAAACGCATCCTTCTCGTCGAAGACAGTGAAGGCGATATCGAGTTGCTGTTTTCCGCCGTGGAATTGCAACAGCTGCCTTGCGAAATCACCATCGTGCGTGATGGCGCGGAAGCGCTGGATTTCATGACCCAACGGGGCCGATTCGCCGGCCAGTCCAACAACCCGCCCTCCCTCGTGCTGCTCGATTTGAAATTGCCGAAAATCGACGGGCTCGAAGTGCTGCGACGTATGAAAGGCGACGCGGTTTTCAAGCGCGTGCCCATCGTCATTCTGACCTCGTCGCGCGAGGAAAACGATTTGTTGATGAGTTATGATCTCGGCGCGAATGCCTACGTCGTGAAATCGATGGAACTGTCGCGGTTTCTCGACTCGATCAAGCGGCTGGTTTCATTTTGGCTGTTTGTCAATGAACCTCCGCCTTTAACCCGATCTTCCGCGCCATGAATTCAGCCCGACCAGAACCGCGCCGCGCTCCCGTGCGCATTCTTCATCTGGAGGATAGTTACGAAGATGGCGAACTGGTCCGCGAGATGTTGGAGGCCAAAGGTCTCCATTGCGAAATCTGGCGTGTGGTGTCGCACGAAGAATTTCAGACGGCACTCGAAGAGCAGGATTTTCAACTGATCCTCTCCGATTTCACTTTGCCCTCCTACGATGGTCTGAGAGCGCTGGCCCTGGCCAGGCAAGCCCGTCCGTCGATTCCCTTTATTTTTTTCTCGGGCACGATTGGCGAGGAGGTCGCGATCGAAAGCCTGAAACATGGCGCCTCGGATTACATTTTAAAGACACGGCCGGACCGGCTCGTCTCCGCCGTCGAGAGAGCTTTGCGCGAACTGCACGAACGCAAGGAACGCCAGGAAATCGAAGCGCAACTTCGACAAAGCGAAAACTGGTTTCATCAAATCAGCGAGAGCGT